>SXHS01000172.1 GCA_005773145.1 Planctomycetaceae bacterium
AGTGGCCGCGTTGATGGTGACGGGGTGCGAGCGAGTGCCCACGTTGAAGTTGGTCAACAATACACCGTTGTCGGCATCATTCGAAATAGGTGGCGTTCCCGTACCGATTACAGTGGAACCCAACGGATCGAGCCCTGCCGCGCCTCATCCGGTTGGCACGGTAACGGTCAAGGCGCGTACGCTGATCGCGGAAGTTACCAAGACCTGTAATTTGGTCCAGGGGTCGCAGACCAAGGTCACGCTCACGCGTCCGGGGCTGGGCCAATTGCAATTGGACTGTGTCATCGTCCCCAATGAGGATTAGTTACCATCGTGCGGACACCGACTGCAGCCGCAGCCACCCCGTGCCGGTTCAGCCCATACGGATGGTGCGCGGCAGGCCGGCGCAAGCGGTTGTAGTCGCGAGCACCGCCAGCCGCGCCTCGCTCGGCTTCACGCTGATCGAGCTGTTGGTTGTGATTGCGATTGTGGGGATGATGGCTGGACTGCTGATTCCCGCCGTCCAGTCGGCGCGCGAGGCCGCGCGCCGTACCGAGTGTCAGAGCCGATTGCAGCAGCAGGGCTTGGCCTTGCAGGCGTTTCATGCGGCCCGTGGCTCCTTCCCGGCAGGAAGGGACGGGGCACCGCCGTTGAGTCTCGCTTCGCACGAGCACTCCTGGTCGACACACATCTTGCCGTTTTTGGAAGAGTCGCCGCTGTACGACGCCTACGACTTCTCTCGTCCTTGGAATGACGGTCATTCCGACGGTTCGGGGAACCGCTTGTTGACAGCGGTCACGTTGCCTGTTTTCTTGTGCCCATCCACGTCGCACGACTGGGCTGGTGCCACGGACTATGGTGGCAGTTATGGGACCATGTTGACGCGACTTCCACCTGGTTTCGGTGTGGGATACGCGTTTGACTCGGGCGTATTGGTGGCGGTCCATGCGCTGTCAGCGGGTACCATTCGCCAGTCGCCGATCCGGATTGCGGAGATTTCCGACGGCACCAGCCGTACATTCCTGGTGTTGGAGGATGCGGGGCGTGTTGCCGAAGAGGGGGGCCAATGGGGGAACGGGCACAATTGTTTCTCGGTGGACCTCGATGGCCCCAATCAGCATCGGTCGAATGAGATCTATAGTGATCATCCGGGGGGTGCCCACGCGCTGATGGCCGACGGTTCGCTGCGATTCGTCCCCAACGTCATCGACCCATCGGTTTTGGGCGGGCTCTGCACACGCGGCGGCGGCGAAGCGATCGCCGATTGACCCCTAGGCCTGCATGTCGCTCTCTTCTTGGCAAGTGGCATTGCTGCCGACATGAATCTTAGGATCGGGGTGGACACCCGGAAGATCTTCGCAGTACCACTGCGCCAACACGCGATCCCAATCGGCGCGACACTTCACACGCGCGAGCGCCTCGCGGACCTCGAGGTGCTGGGGATGGAGCGCTGCGTACTTGATGCCAAACTTGCGCATGAGCGGACCGCATCGTTCCTGATGCAATTGCTCGGCCAATCGATAGTGTTCGCTGATGACTTGCCGTTGTTCCCAAAGACTGGGGGGAGCAGGGAGCGGCTGGCCATCAACTAGGGCCCGCGCCTGCGAGAAAATCCAGGGGTTGCCGATGGCACCGCGGGCAACGGTGACACCGTCGACCCCTGTTTCTTCGAGCATCTTGAGGCATGCATGTGGGGTGAAAAGGTCGCCGCTCCCCAGGATGATACGTGAGCCGGCCCAGGACTTAACCTTGCGGAGAAAGTCCCACCGGCTGGGGCCGACATAGCGTTGTACGACGGTGCGACCGTGGATGGTGGCAGCGGCGATTCCGATTGCGAAGGCCCCTTCCAGAATGCGAAAAAAATGGTCCTCGCTTTCGGGCCGGTCGTCGATGCCCCGTCGCATTTTCACGGTGACGGGGATATGCGCGGGGACGACATCGCGCGTACGCTGGACGATCTCCAAGGCCACTTCCGGTTGACTGAGGTGAAAGCCACCGCGGCAGCGCCCCAGGACCTTTTTGACGGGGCAACCAAAATTGATGTCGATGACATCATATCCCACCTCGACCAAGCGCCGCGCGCCCGCCGCAAATTGATCCGGTTCCGCTCCCATCAATTGGCCACCCACGGGATGATCCTCGGCGGCAATCTCCAGAAATCGCCGGTTTCGTTGGCGGTTTTTTACCGCGATGAGGAATTGGTCGAGCATCACCTCGCAGAGTGCGTACGAGGCGCCCAGTCGGCGGGCGATAAGGCGCATGGGACCGTCGCTGTACCCCGATAGGGCCGCTTGCACGACCGGAAAGCCGATATCGACGCCCCCGATGCGCAGCGGAGAAGGCCCCGTGGCAGGGTGGGCGGCGGGAGTCGCGGCATGCGGCGCGGCGCGGAATTGCATCAGGTTTGTCCCGGGACATCGTGAAAGACCGGGCAGACGTCGAACCAATCTCGACCCTGCTGGCGAATCCAGGCGGCCGCGCCTTCCGGCCCCCATTCTCCGGCCGGATAGATCTCCAAGGGGGGGGCGGCGGGACTATTCCAAGCCGCGAGGATGGGGTCGATGATGCCCCAGGCCAACTCAACCTCATCATTGCGGGCGAACAGGCTGGCGTCACCGTTCATGGCATCCAGTAGCAGCCGCTGATAGGAGTCGGGAATGGGTTCCGTGTATTCCCGATGAAAGCGAAAATCCAGATCGGTCATCCTCAGTCGCATGCCTTGATCCGGAACCTTGGTTTGAAAGTGTAATTGGATCCCCTCAGCGGGCTGGATCTGCAGGACCAGTCGGTTGGCCTCCATTTCCCGGCGCGCGTTGACATCGAACATCAAATGGGGTGGCGGTCGGAATTGAATGACAATCTGCGTGGTGCGGCAAGACATCGCCTTACCACTGCGCAGGTAAAAAGGTACTCCCTGCCACCTCCAATTATCCACGTGGAGTTTCAGTACGGCACAGGTCGCGGTCTGGCTGTTAGCAGCCACCCCTTCTTCTTTCAGGTATCCCGCATATTGTCCGCGCAGTGTGTCGCGAGCGAAGTCCGCCCCCCGGAGAGGCCGGATGGCCTGCAAAACCTTGACCTTTTCGTCACGTACCAAGCCCGCCTCATAACGGGCCGGGCATTCCATCGCCGTGATCATCATCAGCTGCAGCAAGTGATTTTGAAACATGTCACGCAGCACGCCGGATTGATCGTAGTAGGCACCGCGGCGCCCAACGCGAACTTCTTCGGCCACCGTAATCTGCACGTGGTCGACATAATTGCGATTCCAAACGGGTTCAAAGATGCTGTTTGCAAATCTCAACACCAACAGATTCTGCACCGTTTCTTTGCCCAGATAATGATCGATGCGATAGATCTGCTGTTCACTAAACACCTGGTGGGCCACACCATTTAATCGTTTGGCCGTCGGCAGATCAGAGCCGAATGGCTTTTCGATGACGACTCGTCGAATGCCGTTCTCTTCGTGTGACATGCCGGCCGCACCCATATTTTGCAGGGCTTGTTCATACAGGGACGGGAGCGTCGACAGGTAATAGAGACGCGAAGCGTTCGCCTTGTCTTCGAGGTCCGTGAGGAACTGTTGCAGGCGTGCCACATCCGCAGGCTGTGCAATGTCACCCGCACAATAGAACAGCTGTTGAGCAAATGCCTGCCAGGCCTCCGTCGTGAACTGATCTCCCGCGTGTCGCCCGACCGCTTCGGCCAACTGATTCCGAAACTCGTCATGGCTCAAAGAACTACGTGAAAATCCCACGATACGGCAAGGGGATGGCAAACGCCCCTTGCGGTGCAACAGATAGAGCGCCGGAATCAATTTGCGACTTGTCAAATCTCCCGAGGCACCGACGATCACGACCGAGTGACTCATAGTTCGTCCATTTCCATTCGCTTGTCCATAAGTGCGAAACCGCAACTAAAATCGCATAGCGGTAAAACCGCCGTCGACGTAGACGTCGCTCCCCGTAATAAAACTTCCAGCTTTGCGAGACAGCAGCAATAGGGCCGCCCCCACCAGCTCATCGGGATCGCCGAAGCGGCCCATGGGCGTGCCTCGCATGATATGGGAGATCCGCTCTTGGTCCAAAATCTTTCGATTTTGCTCAGCTGGAAAGAAACCCGGACAGAGTACGTTGATCCGCACGTTACGCCCGGCATATTCACGCGCCAGGTTCTGCGTGAGGTTGACCACGGCGGCTTTGGAAGCGGAGTAGGCGAACACCCGCGACAAGGGCAAATGGGCCGAGACGCTGCCGATATTGAGGATCGATCCCCCCAGTGGTTGCTGGCTCATGCGGGGGGGCGAACGATTGGCAAGCCCAATGGGTGGCGGTGAGGTTGGCTTGCAGCACGCGATCCCACTCATCGTCCGGAATCTGCTCGTAGGGGATGGCCGAGTTGACTCCCGCACAATTCACCAGCATGTCAACCTGATCGAACCGCGTCACCACCTCGTCGAGCAATTGCCGAATGGAATCATGGGACGTGACATCAACCGGCAGGTAGCTGGCCTGGCGACCCTTGCGGTGGATCGATGCCACGCGCTCCTCGCCGCGTTCAGAGCCACGTCCGGCGATCACGACCGTGGCCCCTGCGCTGGCCAAGCCCTCGCTGATGGCGCCCCCCAGCACACCGGTGCCGCCGATTACCACGGCCACCTGGCCTTCCATACCAAATAGTTGATCGAGGAAGTCCCGTGGACTGGGGCTCGCCGAGTTCGTCGGAGGGGCTGCGGAGGGTTTGGGTGGAACTTCATGCGTCATAGTGAGGTTTCTCAATACCAAGCAGTCAACGGAGTCTGACGCGTCATGTTGGCCGGTCAATGGGGTGGGCGTCGCTCTTGCAACCACGGGGTGTGAAAGACGCCCTCTCGGTCGGTTCGTTGATACGTGTGGGCGCCGAAGTAGTCTCGCTGTGCCTGCAGCAGGTTGGCAGGTAGGCGGGCAGTGCGATAGCCGTCGAAGTAGGCCAAGGCCGACATCATGGCCGGCACCGCGATACCCTGCTCCACCGCGACCGTTACGACGCGCCGCCAACTGGCTTGGGCAGCTTCCACTGCCTGTCGAAAATACGGGGCCAGCAAGAGATTTTCCAAATCGGGTTGGGCGTCGAAGGCCTCCTTAATGCGATCCAGAAACTTGGCACGAATGATGCAGCCCCCCCGCCACAACAGGGCCAGGTCGCCGAAATTCAACGGCCAATCATGTTCCTCGGCTGCCGCTCGCAATTGCACGAACCCTTGCGCGTAGCTGCAAATTTTGGAGGCGTAGAGCGCCTGCCGCACGGCTTCGATGAATCCGCTGCGATCCGCGACCTGCGGTTTCTTCGGTCCGGTCAAGACTTGACTGGCACGGACGCGGGCGGGTTGGATGGCGGACAGACAACGTGCGTACACGGCTTCCGTTACCAGCGTGCTGGGAACGCCCAGGTCCAGCGCCAACTGACTCATCCATTTTCCAGTTCCCTTACTCCCGGCTTTGTCGAGGATCATATCGACCAGATCGTTCTTGGTGAGCGAGTCCTTTACACTAAAAATATCGCGAGTGATTTCAATCAGGTAGCTATCGAGGTCTCCTCGATTCCAATCGGCAAACACATCGTAGAGTTGTGAGTTGCTCAAGCCGATGGCCTGCTGCAGAAGGAAATAGGCCTCGCAGATCATCTGCATGTCACCGTACTCGATACCGTTGTGTACCATCTTAACGTAATGGCCGGCTCCCCGTGGTCCCACCCATTCGCAGCAGGGAATGTCCTGGCGCGGGCCAACCTTGGCCGCGATGGACTGGAAGATGGGTTTGATGATTGGCCATGCCGCAGCGCTTCCCCCCGGCATCAAACTGGGGCCCAAGAGGGCGCCTTCTTCTCCCCCCGAAACCCCAGAGCCAACGAATAATAGCCCTCGATTCTCGACGTATCGCGTGCGTCGTTCGGTATCAGCGAAGTGGGTATTGCCGCCATCGATGATGATATCTCCGGGGCTCAAAAGTGGAATCAGCTGATCGATGAGTTCATCAACGGCAGGCCCAGCCTTGACGAGCATCATGACCTTGCGGGGCGGCTTCAACGACTGCACGAGTTCCGTGATCGAGTGACAGCCGACCAATTGCTTTCCAGCCCCCCTCCCCTGCATGAGTTGATCGACGCGGTCGGTGGTTCGGTTAAAGACGGCCATGCGGTAACCACGGCTCTCGATGTTGAGCGCCAGATTTTCGCCCATTACCGCCAGGCCAATCAGGCCGAAATCGCAACTTGCTTTGGTTTCCATCATGTGGCTCGCTGTCGGTGATATGGCTATCGCTACAAAGTTGGTTAGATGGAGTCGAACACACAACCGTCAGAATCGAGGCCGACTTGTCGCGAGTTCCCAGCCAAAACGCCCATCGTACCACACATCTTTGGGTGCCACGGGCGGCTTGTCCGCCCGTGGCCGTGTGCGCGAGTGACACTCGAAGTTGGCCGGAATACGCCCCAATGGGCAACGCCGTGACGGATTTTTTGATGGGTCGCTCGTTTTCAGGCTCCCGCCTGGGGATGAGATAGAACTACAAGCACGAAGCGCAAGCGAGTGAGTCCCACGCAAGTGTGGGTTATGCGGCGATCGGCGGGAGTGCGGACGCATCCCGATGGTTTCTCGGCGCCAACCGTGTTTCCGGTCGTCACAGATGGTAAGGCGCAGCGTGGGAACGAGAAAACCCCATTTTGCCCAGAAAAAATCCTTCACGGCGTTGCCCGTGGGGGCAGATCGCATTAGGCAGCTCGACGGGTTCCGACGTGCCCGGCCGGTTGCCGGCGATGCGTGATCTGATGGACGGTGGCCTGTACGACTCGCTCCAGGGCTAGCCCGTGCAGACGCTCCCGGCTCGACAGCAGGCCTTGCGGCCATTGGGAGG
>SXHS01000173.1 GCA_005773145.1 Planctomycetaceae bacterium
CCGTACCGCGAACGTGCGGCCGCCGCCCCAGCCAACGCTTCCGCCCAGCCTTTCCCAACTCCACATTCATGTGATCGGCATTGCCGACCTTGCCGACCGTGGCCCGACACAAGGCCGGCACACGGCGAATTTCACCGCTGGGCAGAGACAACTGCGCCCAGGCCCCCTCGCGTGCCAATAACGTGGCATTGGAACCAGCACTGCGACAGAGCGCCGCGCCCTTACCAGGCTGCATCTCGATGCCATGCACCGCCATACCTGGTGGAATACGATTCAGTGGAAGGCAATTGCCGATCACAATGGGCACATCCGCGCCGCTCTGCAACTCGGCCCCCACCTTCAAACCGTCCGGCGCCAATATGTACCGCTTCTCCCCATCCACGTAGTGCAACAAGGCGATACGCGCGCTGCGATTCGGATCGTACTGAACCGCCGCCACCCGCGCCACCACACCATCCTTGTCGCGACGGAAATCGATCACCCGGTACTGACGCTTGTGACCGCCGCCCCGATGACGGGCGGTGATCTTACCCTGATTATTACGCCCCCCCTTTTTGGGCAGCGGACGCAACAGCAACTTCACCGGCTGGGCATCCCCAGCCAATTCGGCAAAGTCACTGACACTTGCGCCGCGTCGCCCCGGCGAGGTTGGCTTGTATTTACGTATTCCCATGACAATCCCAGGTCTAGAAGAATTCGATCCGATCGTCCTGATGCAAGGTCACGATCGCCTTTTTCCAGTTGCCAGTTCGCCCAAACCGATAGCGAAATCGGCGAGGCTTTCCCTTGCGGTTCTGAATCCGAACCTTCAGCACGCGCACATCAAACAATTCGTGAATCGCTCCCTGCACATCCTCTTTGGTCGCCAGCGTACTGACTTCAAAGGAGTATTGATTGTAGCGAGTCGAGCGGTGCATCCCCTTCTCGGTCACCAACGGCCGCAAGATCACCTGGTGAGGCTTAAGCTGCAACTTGCGAACCGCCGCAGCTCCCGCCTTTACCTCGCCTGCCTTAATTGCTTCTGCCATCATCGTGATCCTATCTCAACCCAAATCCGAGGACACCTAACGCGAAACGGGCGACAACCACCGGCGACGATCACACCGCCTGAGGGGCGGGACGCCGCAACGCCTCCAGGGCCGCCCGCGTGATCAACACACGACGCGGCGATAGAATCGCCAGCGCATTCAACCCCGACACGGGCAACACCTGCACACGCTCAATGTTTCGAGCACTCATATACACATTGACGTTGTGATCCGCTGTGGCAATCAATGTTGAATTGCCACCCAACCCCAGCGCCCCGAGTATCCCGGCCATCTCCTTGGTTGCGGGATTGCCGAAAACCAAGTCGTCAATCACCACCAACTGGCCGTCACGCAACTTGGAAGCCATCGCCATGCGGGTCGCCAATTGCAACGCCTTGCGCGGCAGTCGATACGAATAGTCCCGCGGACGCAGGGCCATGATATGCCCACCTCCGCGTCGAACACCGCTACGCCGACTGCCGGCCCGCGCGTTACCGGTCCCCTTCTGGCGATACATTTTCTTCGTGGAACCAGCCACTTCGCCACGATTCTTAGTACGATTCGTCCCCTGACGCTGGTTGGCCTGATACATCACAACCGCATCATGCAACAGCTGCTTACTGATGCGTGGCGCTAGCTCGGTCACGTCGATCTCGACCTGCCCCACCTTTTTGCCACTTCGGTCAAAAACCGTCAAACTGGACATCGCTCGTACTTTCCTCTACCCAACCTTGTTCGTCTCACGCACCACGACAAATGCGCCCGTCGGGCCAGGAACCGCTCCTCGCACCAACAGCAGGTTATGCTCCAGATCAACCCGCACCACCTTCAGATTCCGAGCGGTCACGCGAGACCCGCCGAGCCGCCCGGCCATCTTAGTCCCCTTCATCACACGACTCGGGAAGGCACTGCACCCCGTACCACCCGGATGCCGATGCACTTTCTTCACGCCGTGCGAAGCCCGTTGACCACTGAAATTGTGACGGCGCATCGGGCCAGCGTAACCGCGGCCAATACTGACACCCGTCACATCGACGGCAGCGACCTCGGCCAGCGTGTCGACCGCGATCTCCTGCCCCACCTGATAGCCCTCGACAGGACCACGCAATTCGCGGATCCAGCGCTTGGGCTCACAACCCGCCTTGGCAGAAGAAGCGACTCCAGCAGCAGCCCGCGCCTTCTGACGCTTGCTCTCCAACTGGGCCACATGGCCGCGCTCACTGCGGCTAGCCAATCGACGAGGCCGATCTTGAAACCCCAGCTGCACGGCTTCATAGCCGTCCCGATCAACGGTCCGCAACTGGACTACGTGACAAGGCCCGGCCTGGATCACCGTGACCGGCACCGCGTTGCCGCCCTCATCAAACACTTGCGTCATCCCGACCTTGCGGCCGAGTATTCCCTTGCCCATAGTTCACGCCTCGCCGTGTTTTGCCGACAGGACCAGTCTCGCTTCCCAACTAGGGCCGCTGCTGGTTACCTGCCCGACATCCCATGCATGCGAAATCCCTCGTGTGCACCCAAAAACGTGAATGCAACAAAAACGAAACCTAACCTACAATTCCATAATTTACAATGCAATGTGCCTCAAACCACTCACCTTACCCGCACCTTACCCGCCCGCTCGAGCCACGCGACGCATGGCAGAAGCCCCCTTCAACTCAACTTAACCCCGCGATGAAGCACGAATCCGAATGTCCACGCCTGCCGGCAAACTCAACTTATTCAAGGCCTCAATCGTCTTAGCCGTAGCCTGAACAATATCAATCAACCGCTTATGGGTACGGATCTCGAATTGCTGCCGGGCCTTCTTGTCAATATTAGGACCGGACAACACGGTGTATCGCTCAATCCGTGTCGGCAACGGGATTGGCCCATGCACTTCCGAATTGGTGCGCTTCGCGGTCTCCACAATCTCCAGCGCACTCTGATCCAGGATGGCATGATCGTAGGCTTCCATTCGAATGCGTATCACTTCGTGAGTCGAACCAACCACGGCAAATTTCCTTCGCTAGCAAGCCCGGCCGCAGCCGGCGTCTGGGGTACCTACGTCAATTGCCAAACCAGTCTGCCCTGCCAACTGGGGCAGGGTGGAAAACTCCCGATCTTAGACATCCAACGACCCATCGTCAACGGCTGATTGGCATCAGATTGGTACCGCGGCAAAAAAATTCCTAAATCCCCGGCCTACAATCGGACGGGCTCCCTTCCGATAAGAACATTCGGCAAGGTCACTGTCCGAACTGGGCGGCCACCTGTGGTGGGGCGGGCGCGTAGTGCAGCGGCTCCATGGAACACCCCGCACGCCCCTGGCTCAAGCTGCGCATGGCACCGGAATAACCGAACAATTCGGCCAGCGGCACCTGGGCCTCGACGGACGCCACGGATCCGCGGAACTCCGTATCGACCACCACACCCCGTCTCTGCTGAATATCGGCCACAAAATCCCCCACGTACTCCTCGGGCGTGGTGATGGACAGCTTCATCACGGGCTCCAGCAGCACGGGCCCCCCCTGCCGCAGCCCCTGCTCAAAGGCTTCCGCGGCGGCGATGCGAAAGGCCGTCTCGTTCGAGAGCTCAATCGATGCCTCGCCGCCAAGAATTGTGACTCGGATACGAGCGAGAGGAAATCCGCCGATGAGCCCACCCCCCACCGTCAGCGCCCGCAACTCTTCGATGGCGGCCTGAAGGAACTCCACCGGTAACGCATCCCCGGCGGCCCGGTTCTGCACGCTCATGCCCACGCCGTCGGCAACCGGCTCCAACCGCACGGTCAAACTGGCGAATAATTGCTGGCCGGCAATCTGGCGGTGGCATTCACCGGTAACCTCGACCGACTTCTCAATCGTTTCGCGATAGCTCACACGTGGCTTGTGCACCTTGGCATTCAACTTGAAATCTCGTAGCAAGCGATGCTTGATGACCTCCAGGTGCAGCTCCCCCATGCCGCTAATCAGCGTCTGGCCGGTTTCTTCGCTCTCCTCCGCTCGAAACGTCGGGTCCTGCCGCTTCATCATCTCCAGCGTTTCGGCCAACTTCTTGCGTTCCAGCGAAGATTCCGGCTCAATCGCCATCGACATGACCGTCTCGGGGAATTCGATACTCTCCAACAACAGCGACTGCTTGGCATCACAGAGCGTATCGCCGGTGATGGAATGACGAGGCCCAATCACCGCCACGATGTCTCCAGCCTGGGCCACCGGCATCTGGCCTTCCCTGACCCGCTGAGTGACATGAATCTGCCACAGCTGGGCCACGTTTTCTTTTTGGTCCAAGCGCGGATTGTAGGCACGCGAGTTGGCATGCAGTTCGCCGGAATAAATGCGAATCCAATACACATCCCCCGTCTTGGCCGGGAGAATCTTGAAGACCAACCCACAAAACGGCTCGCGAGGATCGGCCGATCGAGACAGCGAGCGGTCCGGATGCCGCGGATCCGCACCCTTCACCGCTGGCATGTCCGCCGGGCTAGGCAGATAGGCGGCCACTGCGTCGAGGATGGGCTGCACGCCCACGCCGTGCAGGGCCGAGCCGCACAACACGGGTTGAATCTGCTGGTGCAGCGTCGCGTCACGTATCACGCGCCGAATAAGGGCCTCCGGAATCGGCTGCTCCTGCACGGCCAGTTCCATCATCTCGTCGCTGAATTGATAGAGGCTGTCGAGCATTTCCTCGCGCCAGGCATCGGCCGCATCTTGCCATTCCGCAGGAATTGACGACTCCTGAACGCTCTGCCCCCCCTGGGCCCCCCCCTGGGCGCTATCGAACTTCAGCTGCTTCATCCGCACTAAATCGATCACGCCGATAAAAGGCTCGCGGCCGTGCGCCGGCCCCTGCCCCATGGGAATCTGCAAGACCAGCGGATGCGCCCCCAGGCGACGGCGCATTTCCTGAACCGTCCCTTCGAAGTTGGCCCCTTCCCGATCCATCTTATTGATGAAGGCAATCCGGGAAACGCCGTATTTATTCGCCTGCCGCCAAACCGTTTCGCTCTGTGCCTCCACTCCCTCGCGGGCACTGAACACGACCACGGCACCATCCAAAACACGCAGACACCGCTCGACCTCGGCGGTGAAATCGACGTGCCCCGGCGTATCCAGCAGATTGATCACCACATCCTTCCAGGGAAAGGTGACGCACGCCGAGTAAATCGTAATGCCCCGTTCCTGTTCCTCGGGATCGGCATCGGTTTCCGTGGTCCCCTTGTCGACCTCCCCCACGCGATGCTTGGCCCCGGAATGAAACAGCATGCGTTCGGTGACCGTCGTCTTGCCCGCGTCGATATGCGCAATGATGCCGATATTTCGCAATTGCGTCAGTTGACGTGACATGGCGAGGCAGCTCCGAAAAAACAACCGGCCAACATACGGGGAAGGCGTGGCTCGCGAATCCGACGGACCGGCCCGCAGCGCGGCGAAACCCTCAGGCCATCACGGGCGATGCGCAACAAAACGCCGCGCGGGCCATTCGCAGGCCAACGCGGCTCAGTCAACACTCGGGCGGAATCCGCTACTACCAAGCAAAATGCGCACACGCCTTGTTCGCATCCGCCATCTTGTGAACGTTGTCACGCTTGGACATGGCAGCCCCCTCCTTGTTGTAGGCCGCCAGCAATTCCTCCGCCAAACTCATGTGCGTCGGCCGCCCCTTCTTGCCGCGAACGGACTGCAGGATCCAGCGAATCGCCAAGGACTGCTGCCGAGTACGATTCACCTGCATGGGAACCTGGTAAGCCGCACCGCCGACTCGCTTGCTGCGCACCTCGATGTGCGGCTTGACGTGCTCAACGGCCTGCGTGAAAACCTCAACCGGCTCCCGGTCGGGGATTTTTTTCTTGATTTCGGTCATCGCATCGAAGAACACCCGCTGAGCAGTCGTCTTCTTGCCATCCCACATCAGGCAATTGATGAACTTGCTGGCCAACAGCGAATTGTACCGCGGATCACCCTTGAGCTTTTCTTGACTGGCTGTAATACGTGCCATAACGGATTAACCTTCTCCTCACCCTCTTGCTTACGCGTTACCGGGACCATGGCCGACTGCGTCCCGCACTCGAGACCGTGGCGACAACCTATTTTTACTTATCGGTATTTGAATTCCAGCGGCAAACGGCCGTTTGCTACTTGCCTCGCTTGGCACCGTAGCGACTACGGGATCGCTTGCGACCGTTCACGCCCATCGTATCCAACGCGCCACGCACGACTTGATAACGCACACCGGGCAAATCCCGCACCCGGCCTCCGCGGACTAGTACGATCGAGTGCTCCTGCAAGCTGTGACCTTCGCCCGGAATGTAGACCGTAACTTCTTTGCCGTTGGACAGCCGCACGCGGGTGATCTTACGCAAAGCCGAATTGGGCTTCTTGGGGGTCATGGTACGGACCTGCAAACAGACACCCCGCCGCTGCGGACACTCATCCAACACGGGCGACTTGCTCTTACCCCGATTCGGCCGACGCTTCCGACGCACTAACTGATTGATGGTTGGCATAATATGCGGACTTCCCGGACCAAATAACAGAATTCGATAGACCCCTCAGGGTACCGAATCCCCGCATCGTGTCAAGGGCCAATAGGACCTACTCGATGGGAACGGTATAGCCAATGGCACCGATCGGCTCTCCGTCCTTGACATGCTTGTAATTCTCGTGGCACATCGTGCATTTTTTCAGCACAACCGGAATGGGCGTGGCCACACGCAGATAACGCTGCCCGTCCCGCTGCAACTCCTCCTCGGCCCAGCTCTTGCCCTGCTTCAATTGGGCCACCGCCCCCTTTTCAAAGGCGTCCAGCGGCGCGTTCTTGGCCTCCAAAGGCGCCCCCGTGGCGTCCATCAACCGCACCTGATGCCAGCCCTTCTTCTCGATGGCGTCGAAGAGGGCAATGGCGGCCGACCCAGCTGGCAGGTCGTTCTCATCATTGACGTAGTGCTCCGTAATCAATACCACGGCTGTCTTGTAGATATCATCCAGCATGCGTACCTGCTTCCTGGCACGTTCCAATGCCACATCGGCCGCCGGGTCCGCTGCGGGGAGCGACAGGCCCAAGGCCAGGACCATCGGCCCGGCCAAACCGGCGCCCACCAGCGCCATGACCCGCCGCACCCTGCCCCCGTCCCGCCCACGCTCGATCGTCGATTTCATGCCCTGTTGAATACCATCCGCCATGGTACCGACTCCTTGCAGAATGCACCTCGGTTCAGCAACTCGAATACGCCGGCCATGCAACAGCATCCGCGCGGCCCCAACTAAACTAGCGGCGCACAATCAAGAAATCAAGACTTAAATATCTGCTATCTTAACATTGGACCGCCGGGTACCACGGGCGGCTTGTCCGACTGATTGTGTATGCAGGGGGGAGTCCTGGTCGTGGGGCTTTGCCCTTATTTTCGCCCACATTTTTGGAGTCGGCATCCGTGAGGCCGTATCGATCTTTTCCGGGCCAAGGGCCCATCCGTTTAGATAGCCCAGGCAGAATGCCTGGGACGTTGACTTAGATCGCGTCGGAGCCTCGCTC
>SXHS01000174.1 GCA_005773145.1 Planctomycetaceae bacterium
CGCGCCGCCTCGGCCACTTCGTCGTAATCCGCCCCCCCCGCCGTCAACACTTCGGCCAAGGGAGCGCCCGTAGCCGGATTGTACGAAACGACCGATGGACCACTCGGCCGCGCGATCCAGTCAGCTCCGCAGACGGCACTGGATCCGGGGACGACCGCCAGTCTGTTCAACACCGCTTCGCTATCCATCATCGTGGTCCCAATGCTTGATCGTATGGTGTTTCATGGGTCGGTACGGGAACCTACGGTAAGGGCCGCGAACGCGTCATCCAATATCGCGACCGCCGTTTCGCAAGTCGGACGATCGACAATGAGCGGCGGACAGATCCGAATGACACTGACGCCACATCCCAACAGGAGCAACCCGCGTTTAAAACAATCGGCGATCAACTGATCCCGCAACTCGGCATCCGGAAGTCGCGTGGTCCTATCTTGCACAATATCGATTCCGATCATCAGCCCCATTCCGCGAACATCGCCAATCACAGGGTAGCGCTCCATCAAGTCATCTACCAGCGACCGCAGGTAACCTCCCTGCTGGACGGCGTTGGCGATCAACGACTCATCAAGCATGGCAATCGTCTCCATCGCCGCAGCGCAGGACACGGGATTTCCACCAAAGGTACTGGCATGAGCCCCTGGCAACCAGTCCATGATATCCTCGCGCGCGATCATCGCGCCCAACGGCATGCCGGACGCGATGCCCTTGGCCAAACAGACGATGTCCGGTGTTACCCCCCAATGTTGCAGGCAGAACATCTTGCCCGTACGCCCCATGCCAGTCTGAACCTCATCGGCAACGTAGAGAATCCCATGACGATGCGCCAGTGCTCGCAGCCGCGGGTGGAAATCTTCGGGCGGAACGATGTATCCCCCCTCCCCTTGTATCGGCTCCACGACTACGGCGGCCACCTCTTCCGGCGACACGAGATGCTGAAAGACCTGCTGTTCCAAGTATTGCAGAACGGCGTCGACACAGGTGCCAGCATTCGCACGCAACGGCGGACGATAAGGATCGGCATAGGGGACATGGATCACGCCCGGGAGGAGCGGACCAAACCGCTCGCGTTGACGCGTCTTACTGGCAGTCAGAGATAAGGCCCCCAGTGTGCGTCCATGAAAGGCGCCGTGGAAGGCAATCACCTGGTGTCGACCCGTGTGGTAGCGAGCCAGCTTAAGGGCTGCTTCAACCGCCTCCGTTCCCGAATTGGTCAAAAAAACGCGATACGGAGAATCGGCCGAGACCAACTCCGCCAGACGGCGCGACAGATCGCGTTGTTGCGGGTAATAAAAGTCGGTGCCTGACATGTGTAACAGCGTTTCGGCCTGACGCTGTATGGCCTGCACGATCCGCGGATGACAATGGCCCGTCGTATTGGTGGCAATACCGGCGGTGAAATCCAAAAAGCGATTCCCATCCACGTCCTCGACGATCATCCCCTGGGCCCTCGCGACGGCCAGCGGATAGACACGGGTGTAGGATGGCGACGTAAAGCGATGATCCTCCTCGATCAATGCGCGCGCCAGCGGCCCAGGTAGTTCCGTCTGGAGATCGGGGATGAGAGGTATCGGGCGCAACACGGCAGGATCTCCCTACTGTGGCTCTTCCTCAATCATACGCCACAGCGGCTCGGGCGGCAAAAAAACCGGAGGGCATCGGGACCATTGGCGGGCCTAGCGTAGAATAGGAATAGAAGGAGACAACCGCATATGAACATCGACCATGGCATGCGGCCGGACCCGGCTCTGCAATTGGCGGTAACGGGAGATGGACGTCGCGCATTTTTGACGCGGCTGTGGGACCAGCTTTGGGACGCGTACCGTCGGCGGGTCCCGTATGCGCGCGACTACGAGCAGCTCATCGCCCAACACGGCGCGACCTTTGTCAACGATCATGTGGCCTTTCGCACGCTGGCGAGCAATTCGCCGCAGGTCGGCATCAGCTGTGTATCACGCATCTTCGAGTCGCTCGGCTATACCCCAGCGGGCTGCTACAACTTTCCAGACAAACACCTCACCGCAATTCACTACCAACCAGCATGGCCCGGCCTGCCGAAGGTATTCATCTCGGAACTGCGGGTATGGGAATTGTCGTCCGCATGTCGAGCGATCGTGCAAGCCACCATCGCTTCTCATCGCAAGCCGCTACATCTCGACACCTTGGCCACTCTGGCCACGTTAGACCACAGCGGAAGTACCGGCGCGTCGCCAACGGATGCCGGTCTCCTGCAACAAGTGGTCGACCATTTCCAGCAACTCCCCTGGCACATCCCGGAAAAGGATGCCTTGCAGGCGGTTCATGAGGACAGCCAGTACGCGGCGTGGGTCCTGGTACACGGCTACCAAGTCAACCATTTCACAGCCCTCATCAACGCCCATGGGGTCCCGGCACTGGAGTCGATTGAGGCCACCGTCGCGGCCCTACGAGGGGCGGGGGTGCCGATGAAGTTGGAAATCGAGGGTGCCGCAGGGTCGAAACTCCGGCAGACGGCCACGGAAGCCGTATCCGTGGAGGTTGACGTACGGGACGCATCCGGCCAATTGACCCGGATTCCCTGGAACTACGCGTACTTTGAATTGGCCGAACGGGGCATGGTTCTCGATCCGGCCCAGGGGGCTCCGCTACGTTTCGAGGGCTTTCTCGGCCCCCAGGCCAGTCAATTGTTCGAGATGACCGGCCGCGGTCCGGCCGCGCGATCAGGCCACTAACACAATCCCTTTCAGAGTAACTCGTCCAACTCCGCCACCAGATGTTCGAAGTGAGCCAGAGCCGTATCGATCGGTCCCGGCTGGTTCATATCGACACCAGCGCCGCGCAGCAGATCCAGCGGAAACTGCGAGCAGCCACCGCTCAAGAACCGCAGGTAGTCCGCCAATTGCTCTGGCCCCCCCTCTAAGACGCGTTGACTCAATGCAATGGCGGCTGACATGCCGGTAGCGTACTTGTAGACATAGAAGGCTCGATAGAAATGAGGAATCCGTAGCGACTCGAGCGACAGCTCGGGGTCCAGCACAAATTCTTTTCCAAAGTAGGCCTCCAGCAGCGATCGGTAGGCGGCCTTGATCGCCTCGACGGTCAACGGCTCCCCGTTCTCAACCATTTCGTGCGAGATTTTCTCGAATTCCGCGAACATTGTCTGTCGCCAAATCGTTCCTCGCATGTCATCGAGATCGCGATTGATCAGGTAGGCTCGCTCTTGATCATCACGAGCTTGGTTCATCAGATGCCGGCTGAGCAAACGTTCGTTAAACGTACTAGCGACCTCGGCGACGAAGATCGTGTAGTCGTAGTACTCAAACGGCTGGGACCGAGCGGAATAATAGCTGTGCATGGAATGGCCAGCTTCGTGTGTCAGGGTGAAAACATGCTGCATCACCATCGGCTGGTAATTCATCAGGATGTACGGGTCGCCGTCGTACGAACCGCAACTGAAGGCGCCGCTCTGCTTACCCTGGTTGGGATAACGATCACACCAGCGACCTCGCAAGCCCGTTTCCAGCACGCCGCAATACTCGCTCCCCAAGGGTTCGAGCGACTGCAATATGACTTGAACCGCCTGATCCCATGTGCGTCGACGTTCCCGTTCGGTCAGAATCGGAACGTACGTGTCGTACTGGTGAATCTGCCGCAGGCCCATCTTGCGTCGGCGGACGTCGTAATACCGGTGCAGCGTCGGCAAATTGCGTCGGACGGAAGCAATCAAATTGTCGTACACGGATTGGGGCACGTTGTCGGGAAAGAGGGCGGCGGCCAGCGAACTTGAATGTCCGCGCGCCCGCGCGTAGAAGACATCTTTTTGCACCGATCCGGACAATGTGGCGGCCAGAGTATGCTGATGTTCCTGGAACTCCTGATAGTACTGTTGGAATGTCCGCTGTCGAACTTGGCGGTCGGGCGAATTGAGAAGTTGGGAAAAGGTGGCGTTGGTCAATTCAATGGCCTCTCCCTTTTCGTTGGCCACAGTACCGAATTTCATATCGACGTCAAGTAGCTGGCGAAAGACATGCGAAGTCGCTTCCGCCATCTCACTCTGCATGGCCAGTAATTCCTCCTCGCGATTGCTCAGCGTATGAGGGCGAAAACGCAAACAGCGTTCCAGGATCAGCCGATAGTGCTTGATCGCCGGCGCGGCCAAGAACTGCTTCATGCGGACTTCCGGGATCGCCAAGATTTCGGGACGAAGAAAGCTGGAGGCTTCCGCCATCAAGCGCGCGGCGTGCTGGTAGCATCCGAGCATGCGCTGCGCGTCGGCGTTGGACTGATCCTCAGCTGAACGCAAGAAGGCGTAGGTCCCCAAGCGTTCGGCTTGGCGGGACACTTGTGAATCGAACTTCAAGCACTCCGCCAATTTCTCCGCGCTCTTGCCCAACTGTCCGCAGAAGTCGGCGTAGTCCTTGGCTCGGCGCTGGAAGCGAGCCAGTGCCTTGGACCAGGCCTCATCGCTGACGAACAACCGCGACAGATCCCAGGTGTCCGTAAGGGACACGTCACTCCGGGGGGGAAGTCGCTTCGCCCGAGGCTTGGCGCTTCTTGCCTTGGCCAGCCCACCGGACTGCGCGGTAGCTCCGGATCGGCGTCGCCCCCCCGCTGGAGCCTGACTAAGCCGCCCCCCCTTTCCGCCCCGCGATCCCCGAGTTTTAGCCATAGTCTTAGTCTCCGTGCCCACATCGGTGCCCCGTATGGGGCAAGCCGTGGCATTCCTTGGTCGTGAAGTCCGCGTCGTTTGAAAACCGATCGTAATCCGTCGAACCGTATCGTAAACGAAACGTATTACAGATACAGGGCTGATTGCGACCGGTTCGCGGTCTGTACCCTGTACGGCCCTGCAGCAGGCGGTCGCGATTGCCTAGGTCGCCGTTTTTTCCTGACCGCTGCAAGCCCAACTGCCGCAGGAAATTTCCAGAAAATGGCCACCGTTTTGGGGTATCCGAGGCCCAGCGGCGTGGATAAACTGCGAGCTTGGCCGCTGGTGGCCCCATTTTTTATCACAAATTAGCAAAACATTTGCAGATTGCCCTGTTATGTGCTTATTGGCCATCCAATATCGACTGGTGACAGAAGCTCCGATTCTCGTTGCGGCCAACCGTGATGAGCGGTACGAACGGCCGACGCAGGCCCCCACCATTCAGCCTGGCAAACCGCGGGTTCTTTGCGGCACGGACCTGCACGCCAGCGGCACTTGGCTGGGCATTAACCAGGCGGGGCTGTTCGTAGCCGTTGCCAATCGACCCAAGACCTTGCCCACGTTCATTTCCCGTTCCCGGGGACTGCTGTGCCGCGACCTGTTGCGTGCCAGTTCGGCCCGACAGGCGGCCGACACGGCCGTTGAGGAGTTGATGACTGGCAAGTACAACGGAGCGAACTTCGTGGTTGCCGACTTGGAGAGTGGTTGGGCCATCCATGGCGGCGATGAAGTGGATGTGGTGCCGCTGCGCGAGGGCCTCAACATCATTTCCAGCGGAGACCTGAACGATCCGCGTGATGAGCGGCTGCAGTTGGCCCAGCGACTGCTGACTCTGCAAACGCTGGATTCGCCCGTGAAATTCTTGGCCAGTGCCAGCAAGGTCTTCTCCAAGACAGCCAACATCGACGGAAAACTGGGGGCTGTCATGCGAGGGGCAGAGTCGGGGACGGTCAGCTCGACGCTCGTATCACTAGGCCCAAAGCCACGTGACGCGATTTTTCAGTATGCCCCTAGCGCACCCGACCGGTCCCGTTACGAGGATTTCTCCCCCTTGCTGCGAGACATCTTGAGCCGTGGGCTCCGCGAATCCAAGACCCGAGCCAAGGCCTGATTCCTGGCGGGCATTTCATACAGCCAAGCGTTTCCCTGCTTGCCGACCGTTTCCACTCCCCCCATGTGGCGCAGGCAATAGGCGATACGCTGGGCCCGTTTGCGCGGAACGCCCAGCTCCTTACTCAGCATTCCTGTGTGAAATGGCTGGGGCAAGGTTGCGGGTATCAAGTCCTGCAGGTCCTCGATTGTGGCCAAACGATGCACTCCATGGATGTGCATCAGTTTCTGGTCTTCAACCTGAAAGTCTCGCTGATGACGCCAACGGCGTCGACCGTGCCCAGGGAAACGCCATTCCTCAATTTCCACCAACGGCATTTCCACAGTGAGTCGTGGATGTGGAAACAGTCGGGTGAAGTATACCAATTCGTCGAACAGATCGAGAACACTCCCTCGCTTGGGACTCAACCGGCGATACAGCACGCGCCCATTGCGTCGGGCACGTTGCACCAAGGTCCTTCGCAGGACGATTGGTTTAACGATCAATACAGAGTGACTCTTCAACAAGACGCCCACTTTGACGCGTAGTGCCGCCAAGGATGCATGTTGAATTTCGACGCATTGATCGCCATCCAGAACGTCGATTCGGTAGCGACCGACGCGAACCTCGACCTGGGATGTCGCCGATGAGTAGTGCTGCTTGAGCTGTCGATGAAGGGACGTTTCCACTTCTTAAAACCATCCTTGGTCTCTTGATATGCGGCACTTGATCACGGGCACTTACAAAACGAGCACCTACCCAATGGGCACCCCCAGGTCACGCACGGTCAGCAGGGTGCGCAACGTGATACCGCGGCGGGCAAAGGCCTCGGCACCCCCTTCCAGGCGATCCACCACTCCAATCACCCCCTCGACTCGTAATCCAAAGGCTTCGGCGTGTTCGATGGCCTGCAGCGCGCTACCACCGGTGGTGACCACATCCTCGACCATGATCACGCGATCGCCCGGTCTTACGGGGCCTTCGACCACACGCCCTGTACCGTGTCCTTTAGACTCTTTACGTACAATAAATCCGCGCAACGCACGGCCGTTGACACTCGCCACCGTGATCACGGCGGCGGTCACAGGATCAGCGCCGATGGCCATGCCTCCCACGGCGTCGGGTAGCGGGTCTCCCAGCAACTGCAGAATCCCCGCCCCAATCCAACGCGCACCATCGCCGTTGAGCGTGACCTTGCGGCAATCCAGGTAATAGCTGGCGAGCTTGCCGGAGGCCAATACAAATTCGCCGTATTGCAAAGCGTCCCGTTGAATCAGCGCAATGAGCGCGTCGCGATCATATTCGACCATACCGTCCCCCTGAATCCGAATCGACTGAAAGTCCTAACGCAGGCCATGCGCACCATCTGCCGCGCGAGGTCAACGCAGTATGGTCAAGGTCGAACCGACCGACAAGATCGTATACAAATCGTCGGCATCTTGAGGTCGCAGGGCGATGTAGCCACGCGGGTCGCACTCCGGGCACCCGCTGCCAAGGCCATGCAACGCACACTGCACTTGGGTCGCTCCCTCGGGAACGAGCCCGATCCAATGCAGCCCCCACGGATTCTGCGGATCACCAGGAGGCAACAACTGGCCCGTTTGGGGGTCCTGATAGGGTGGTTGTTCGCGTTTGTCCGACACCAACCAAGTCCCCTCCTGGTCGGGGACCTGGTTGCTGACCGATGCGTTGAAACGTCCCGCGTAATAGCGATTCAGATACAACGTCAACTCGCCAGTCGCGTGACGCAATTGCGCCTGAAAGGGTCCTCGGATCACCTTGAGCTGCTCACCCGCCATCAAGCTATAAGGGGACGTGAGCCGATTGATGCGGGCGAGCACCATGGGGGGCACATCGTACCGCGTCGCAACTTGGTCCAGGGTCTCTCCGGGCTGTACCTGGTAAGCAGGCTCGAGAAGATGCTCACGAGAATAGATCACGGAGCCGGCCAATTGGTCCAGGAGTGGTTGAATTTGGGATTTCTCGGCATCGGGGACTGCAGGGTCCGCGTGATAGACCGACAGGACGAATAGCGCTTCCGCCAGTTCACCGGCAGCCAGTTTGTTTTCCGCCGAAGACCGTACCATCTCCAGGGACAACGGGGGCGTGGCGGCCGGATCGGCGATCGGGGTCGCATCTGCAATCGGAGGTGTGTGATCACTTGCCTGCGCAGCGACTTGGCCAGCAGGTTCAGCGTAACTCGACGCGACCTCGCTTGGGATCTCTTCCACTGGCGTGAGTGGTTGCGGTGCCTGAGGCTCCGCCTGTGTCACGTCTTGCCCTTCGGCCGCGGGAGGTGTTATGTCCGTCGGGGGCCACGGGGTAGACGCAACGGCCGTCGCCTGTTGAACATCTGATGACTCTGGCTGGATTGCGGTCGATGATGGAGTCGTTGCCAACTGCACGTCAACGGAGACCGTTTCGGCAGCTGGGAGAGCGGCCTCGTTATTCCAGGTCACCTGGGGTCCATCGGCCGGTACGGCCCATGGGTCCGCGCCGCCAGCCCCGACTGGTTCCCCGAAGGGATCACCGATATCCAGGGGTTGATTCAACACGATATGCGCGCCGTACCCCACGCCCATGAACACCACGGCCAAGATGAACGATTTAATGGTTCTCAACTTCTCATCTCCCGCGCCGTCAGTACTCGACGCACGTGCGTTAAATCCTCCGTCAGGACGCACCCTGCGCGGCGGGGATGGTAGTCCATTGCGCGTCGGTTGGCAAGAGAAACCTGCGCTGACGCCAACTTGCTAGCAACCAAGGCGGTCTCGCCCCTTGATGCAACGCCGTCACGGATTTTTTGTCGGGCTGCTCATGTGGGGGCGATTTCCGTCGTAACCCGAAGCGTCAGCGCCTCATGATCATTGCGTTTCCAGGCGGAGGCTATGACCGAGTAAACCCCCATTTTTTGGCGAAAAGTCCTTCACAGCGTTGCCCGTTGGGGCAGATCGGACGTGAGGAGACCGCATCCAGGGGTTACGCTGCGCTCCACCTCGTGGCTGACTTGTGTGGTACAACAAGCCTTGCTGGTCAGGGATTCCTTGCCTGACGCAAGACGTGGCGAATCGCTTGCAGTCGGGTCGCCAGCTCGGCCTCGAAACCGCGGCTGGTTGGGCGATAGAATTCGCGATCGGTGCCCAAGTAGTCCTGCGAGACAACGCCGTCCGCCGCATCATGCGCGTACTGATAGCCATCGCCGTGCCCGAGTTGCTGGGCCCCCGGATAGTGGCGATCGCGTAGGTGCATCGGGACCGGGAGTAACCGGCCGCTGCGAATTTCCTCGCGTGCCTCGCCGATGGCCACGGTGGCGGCATTCGACTTGGGCGCGCAGGCCAGGTAAGTTACTCCTTGTGCCAGAGCCAACTGGCATTCAGGCAGGCCCACAAATTCGCAGGCTTGCATGACGGCCACGGCCAGCGGCAGCGCCTGCGGATCAGCGTTGCCGATATCTTCGCTCGCCAAGATGACCAAACGACGCGTCAGGAAGCGGACATCTTCGCCGGCCTCAAGCATCCGGGCCAGCCAATAGATACCGGCATCCGGGTCACTGCCGCGAATGCTCTTAATCAGCGCACTCGCCGCGTCGTAGTGGGAATCACCGGCGGCGTCATATTCCATCGCCTTGCGCTGCACCGATTCCGCGGCAAGTTCGCGCGTCAGGTGTACCGGACGCGATTTTTGCGAGAGCACGGCAACTTCGAGTGCGGTGAGCGCCCGTCGCGCGTCGCCATCACAAACCTGCGCGAAGAATTCGATCGCGTCCGGGTCGGCCTTTACCTCGTAGGCCCCCAGCCCGTCCACCGGATCGCGGATGGCACGGCGCAATAATTCCGCGATCTGTTCCGCATCCAGGGGCTGAAACTCGAACACCTGACTGCGGCTAATCAGGGCACTATTCACCGCGAAGAACGGATTCGCGGTAGTCGCCCCGACCAAGATCACAGTTCCTTCCTCGACATCGTGCAATAACACATCCTGCTGTGCGCGATTGAATCGATGGATCTCGTCGACAAACAACAACGTACGTCGACCATTGCTCAAAAGTTCATCACGAGACTGGTCCAAACAGTCACGCACCTCCTTGACGTTACTGGTCACCGCACTCAACTGGCAGAACCGGCTTTGACTCGCCGTGGCCAACAACTGGGCCAATGTCGTTTTACCCGTGCCCGGCGGTCCATAGAAGATGACGGAACCGAGCCGATCGGCGTCCATCAGCCGTCGCAGCAATTTTCCGGGGCCTAGAAAATGTTGCTGGCCCAAAAAGGCGTCCAGATTTTTCGGGCGCATGCGTGCCGCCAGCGGCCGGGCTTGCTGCTGGAACTGCTTTTCCAGATCAGCAAACAGCGATCGCGATTCGCCAGCGGCGGGACGCTTTCCTCCGGTCATCGCGGCAATCTCGGCGTGAGTGGCATCGTAAACGTATCGCGTGGCACACTTGGTAAAGGATAGCGGACGGAGGCCCCATTGTGGGGCATCTGGAACGGACAGTATCCTGGTTCCCATGTTCATGTTCATTTCTATTCCGAAAGAGGTGCTGTTGACGTGTTTGACGTGGGTGGTGGTATTCATTCCGGCCAGCACCCTCTTGTACCTGGTGCTGTGGCCGGTGCGCATGGCCGAATTGCAGCGACAGCGACCCACACAGTTTCATGTCGCGGACACAATTTGGCTGATCGTCTGGATGCAGATCGCGCTAGCCGGCACCAAGACCTACGTGCCGGAACTCCAGTATAAGTGGGTACACGATCTGGCCGTGGGATTCTCGGCGTGCGCCGTCCCGGTTGCCTGGTGGGGATGCATCCGCACCTTGTCACGTGCCGGCGTTCATTCAGCGGTACGTCGGGTTGCGTTTCTGGCCGTGATTGTGCCGGCCACGTGGCTTGCCGCCTTGGGTTGCGGTTTCGCGCTAGCCGATGCAGTCGGCCTGTTGGACCTTGGGGGAGAGAACCGTGAATGGCCGGAACACAGCGAAATTCCGAGTCGTGTGCCACGAATCCTGCTGACCGTAATCTTGGCGCCAGCCACCGTCTGGGCCCTGCGCCGATTGACGCTATGGGCGCTCGAGGAGCCCACTGGCAATGGGACCGCTCCTGCAGCTACGACCGCAGAGCCGCTCGGCCACCGTAACCAGGCCTCGGACG
>SXHS01000175.1 GCA_005773145.1 Planctomycetaceae bacterium
AGCTGACCGAACACCGACAGCGGCACCATGGGTTGTCCATGGATTTCGACGGCCAAGTGTCGCAGTTGGTAGATGGTGCCGCCCAAGCGTCCCAGTTGTTCCCGCAAGAGAGCCTCCGTGAGTGGGTGTTTGCGGGCTTGATCCAGGGGATCGGCGGATTGGATCACGCATTCCAACCCAGTCGCCGCTTGGGCCACAATGCGTAAGGGATCACCGACGGAGGCGGTCACCTGCACATCGAGCGGCACACGGCGTCGGGGGTCGGGACCGGAAAAAGATTTGCGGAGGCGATTCGTCAACTGTGGATCATCCGTCTTCCACACCTGTTGGCCCGGATGCAGCAGCGACACTTGCACCGATTCCGCATCGAACAACAATTCCACTTCGCCCGAGGAGACGGCGCCATCAACCGGTTGGCCTCGGCGCAGAATTTGAAAAATCCGCCCCCCCTGCTCGCGCGGTTGCTGTTGATTGGCGGCAAATAGCACGCCGTCGCCCCGCGCGACTCGGGTTGCCAGTCGTACGGTCACGTGTCGACTGTGGGTGGCCGTGACCTCACCTAACAGCACGCCCCGCTTGTCGGAACTTAGTCCGGGCACCAACATCTTGTGGTCGCAACCCTGGAGCCATCCGACGGAAAATCCCCGAGAAAATGAGAGTTCCATTTCCTCGATTTGAGTTGGCGTGAATGGGGCCGTTTGGTTGGCCATGGCGGAATCCAGCGCGCGCCGGTAGTGCGCCGTGATATTGGCAACGTACTCGGCGGACTTGAGTCGTCCCTCGATCTTGAACGACGAAACTCCAGCCGCCAGCAAGTCGGGGATGAGAGCATAGCCGGCCAGATCTTGCGGGCTTAGTAAGTAACGTACCTCCCCCAGTTCCACATCGCGATCGTCGCAGACCAATTCATAGGGGAGACGGCATGCCTGCGCACATTGGCCTCGATTGGCGCTCCGTCCGCCCAGAGACTCGCTGGTGAGACATTGACCTGAGTAGGCGACGCAGAGGGCTCCATGCACGAAGACTTCCAGTCCCACGGATGTGTGAGCGCGAATGGCGCGAATCTCACGCACGGACAGCTCGCGTGGCAGTACGACCCGTTCGATTCCGAGGTCGGCGATGGCATGGATGCATTCGGCACTGGTCAGCGTCATCTGAGTGGAGGCGTGGATCGGCAAGTCGGGGGATACGGCGCGGATCAGACGCGCGACCCCCAGGTCTTGCACGAGCACGGCGTCCACACCGGCAGTGGCCAATTGGCGAATGAGCAGCTCGCTGTGGGCAAGCTCTTCGGTGAAGACCAGCGTATTGAGTGTGACGTAGGCTTTGACGCCGCGCGGGTGCACGGTCCGCATGAGTCGTGGCAGGTCGTCAACCGAGAAGTTTTTCGCCCGCGCCCGTGCATTGAATCCGCAATCCAAACCCAAGTAGATGGCGTCGGCACCATTTTCCACGGCGGCGCGCACGCAATCCCAATCGCCGGCCGGCGCGAGAAGTTCCGGAGTGATCGGGGCTGAGGTGGTTGCCATCGCGGAGTGATTCGCAGTGCCATTGGGGCTGGATACGGAACCTATCCTACCAGCATCTGACGCGCGGCGACTGCTGCCTGGCGGGCCTCGGCCGGTTGGTCCGCCAGGGCGGTCAAATGTCCCATTTTGCGTCCTGGGCGGGCGTCGTGTTTGCCGTACAGATGCAGCTTGACGTTCGGCAGTGCCAGTGCCCGGTGCCACCGAGGCGTCGTCGGTTCCCACAGGTCGCCCAAGAGGTTGGCCATCGCGGCTGGTCTTAGGATGCCCGTATCGCCCAAAGGCAGTCCACAAATCGCGCGCACCTGCTGCTCAAACTGGCAGGTGATACAGGAATCAACGGTGAGATGCCCCGAGTTATGGGGACGGGGAGCGATTTCGTTGACCAGCAGTCGCCCGTCACGAGCACGAAAGAACTCGATGCAAATAACGCCAACGGCATCCAAGCCGGTCACGATCGCCGCCGCCATTTCGCGCGCCTCGTCGGCTACCGACTGCAGGCGGTTCGACGGATAGACGGAAACATCGAGTATATGCTGGCTATGATCGTTCTCGATGGGGCCGTAGTAGGCCATTTGGCCGTCGAGGCCACGGGCCACGATCACGCTCAACTCATGATCAAAATCCACAAAGGCTTCCAGCACGCACTCTTCTGCCCCAAGCAGGCTCCATGCCGTCCGCCCCTCATCCTCGCGCTGGATGAGAGTTTGGCCTTTGCCATCGTAGCCCCAGGCTGCTGTCTTCAAGACGGCGGGAGTTCCCAGCGCGGTGATGGCCGCATCGAGTTCATTCAGAGAGCGGACGGGAGCAAATGGGGCACATGGAATGCCCGTGCGTACGAGAAACTCTTTTTCACGCAGCCGATTTTGCACTGTGTAGAGCACGCTACCGGACGGTCGAACGGGCGCGTGTTGGGCAACGGTCTCAGCGGCGATGGCTGGCACATTTTCGAATTCGAACGTGACAACATCCACGCAGCTGGCAAATTTTTTCAACGCATCGACGTCGTCGTAGGGGGCATTGATTTCGACGTCCGCCACTTGCCCAGCGGGCGTATCATCATGCGGACAGAGGACGTGCACGCGGTATCCAAGTCGGCGCGCGGCGATGGCGAACATGCGCCCCAGCTGTCCCCCTCCCAGCACGCCCAGGGACGCACCGGGCTGGATCGGACCGGTCATGGGAGGTTCTCCCGCATGACAGTGGCCGTTTGCTCATCCATGAATTGCCGCAACTTGGCCCGCAAGGAGGCGTGCTGGGTCGCGAGAATGCGCACCGCCAGGAGCCCTGCGTTACGCGCCCCGGCCGCGCCGATGGCAAGCGTGCCGACGGGGACGCCTCCGGGCATTTGCACGATGGACAACAGCGAATCCAGGCCTTGTAGCGTTTGGCTTTGAACGGGGACGCCCAAGACAGGCAGAGTGGTCAGGGAAGCAACCATGCCGGGCAGGTGGGCAGCCCCACCAGCGCCGGCAATGATCACTTGTAAACCGCGGGTCTCAGCCTCGCGTGCGTATTGATAGAGCAACTCCGGTGTTCGGTGCGCGGAAACGATGCGCTTTTCAAACGGGACACCAAACTGATCCAACATCTCCGCTGACAGACGCATGGTCTCCCAATCTGACTTGCTCCCCATGATCACGCCGACCTGGCAGGGTCCGGAGGTGTCGGCCGGATTGGCAGGCATGGCGGCGGTCTCCTGGGGAGTCGGCTGTGGGCTGAGGGGTTAGGATTCGTCTTCGTCTGGCAATATTCCGCCCAGAAGGGCGTCCAGACCGGTCAACGGCGCGCCGGCATGGCCTCCATCCGTCCCCGCAGGGGCCCCATCGACGTCGGCCGTGACCGAGAAGCCCCCGCTGTCCGAAGCGCCCCCATTGGCGGCGGATTCCAGGAGCGGGAAGCTGGCGACCAATGTGCGATCCTTCTCGCGGCTGGCCATTTCTATGGCCGCTTCGGGATGGATGCGGACTTCTGAATCCTGGAACTCGCGGAAGCCGGTCCCCGCCGGGATCAAATGTCCCAAGATCACGTTTTCCTTCAAGCCCACCAGGTAGTCGACCTTGCCGGCGAGGGCTGCCTCGGTCAACACTTTGGTGGTCTCCTGGAAACTGGCAGCCGAAATGAAGCTGGAGCTTTGCACCGACGCCTTGGTGATACCCAGCAATTGGGTGCTGGCCGTGGCCGGTTTGGCCCGCGAGCCTTTTGCCACCTCACCCCCCAGGGCCTGGGCTTGGGCATTGGCCTGTTCGATCGCATCCTTGGGAACAATCGCTCCGACCTCGAACTCCGCGTCACCTTTTTCACTGATCTTCAGGCAGCGCCCCACATGATCATTGGCGGTGCGGAAATCGAATTTGTCGATGACATTTCCGGGCAACAGGTTGGTATCGCCGGGGTTGTCGATGCGAACTTTGCGGAGCATGCGGGCCACGATGATCTCAATGTGCTTGTCATTGATGTCCACGCGTTGGCTGCGGTAGACGCCCTGAATTTCGTGCACCAGGTACTGTTGCACGGCCTCCTCGCCGGAGACTCGCAGGATATCGTGGGGAACGAGCGGGCCATCAACGAGGGCTTGTCCGGCTCGCACGGAGTCACCGGAGTGGACCAGGAATCGTTTGCCGTGGGGGACCAGATGTTCTCGTTCGATGCCACTTTCACTGCGGACGACAATCGTGCGCTTGCCACGCCGTTTTTCTCCCAGGATCTCGACGGCACCATCGATCTCGGCGATCACGGCGGGGTCTTTGGGGCGTCTCGCTTCGAAGATTTCCGTAACGCGAGGCAGACCACCGGTGATATCCTTGATGCCCGAAGCCTCGCGGGGCGTCTTGGCGATTAGCGTACCGGCTGAGACGGAGTCCCCTTCGTCGACTTCGATGTGAGCCCGTTCCGGTAAGTAGTACACATCGAGCGGTTTACCATCAGCATCTTCCAGAACGATCTGCGGGTGCAGATCCCCCTTGTGGTCGATGATGATGCAACGCACGTTACCACCGGGGTCTTTTTCCAGACGCATGGTTTCGCCTTCGACAACGTCTTCGTAGCGAACCTTACCGGTGACCTCGGCCAGAATGGGGATACTGTGCGGATCCCATTGGCAGAGCACGCCTTCTGCGGGGACCTCCTTGTTCTCTTCGACCAACAGCACGGCACCCATGGGCACTTCGTATTTTTCGAGCTCGCGTCCCTTGTTATCCAAAATGGAAATTTCGCCATTCCGGGTCAAGACAATCTCGCGTCCCTCGTCGTTCTTCACCGAACGCATACGTGTGAAGCGGACCACCCCCCCCTTCTTGGTTTTGGTCTCGCTCTCCTCAACGTCGGTACCAGCGACACCACCGATGTGGAAGGTCCGCATCGTCAACTGTGTACCAGGTTCGCCAATGCTCTGCGCGGCAATGATCCCAACGGCCATACCATCTTCAACCAAGGAGCCGGTTGAGAGATCCATGCCGTAGCACAATCGACAGACGCCCAGGGCGGCTTCGCACGTCAGAGGGCTGCGGACTTGAATCTTCTCGAGTCCCAGTTCCTCGATTCGGCGGGCGATTTCCGCTGTGATGAGTTCACTGTCACGGACGATGACTTCGTCGGTGACGTGGTTGACGATATTCTGCCGGCTGACG
>SXHS01000176.1 GCA_005773145.1 Planctomycetaceae bacterium
CGGCGGCGTGAAAGCCCAGTGTTGCGCGTACGTTGCGCCGTCGGCGATCCAACGGGACAACATGTCGATCTGCAGGGCTGTCAGAGGCTTTTTCTCCGCCGGCGGTGGCATGACCACATCGGCGTCGTGTGATGCAATGCGGGCGATCAGCAAACTGTCAGCTGGTTTTCCCGGCACGATCGCCGCCTGTGCTGAATCTCCTCCACGCAGCGCCTCGTCGCGAACATCCAATCGCAGCCCCCCCTGACGCGCGGCCTCGTCCATGCCGTGGCAGCGCAGACAGTGTTCGGACAGAATCGGCCGAATATCGCGTTGAAAGTCCGGCGACGGCTCCGCTCCCCGCACGGGACGTACCCAGATTGGCTGAGACACGCTCACCACCAACCCTAGGACAGCAGCCATCCAATCAATGCGGCTCATGACTTGCATTCCACCAACTAGTAGAACGACCGGATAGTCGACGGGCCCGAATGGGCCAGGCCAGGGAATCTCGGGAATAATAAGGCTCCATCATACCCCCGATCGAGTTCCGAATCAACCGATGCGGAGGGTAAGGTGTCCGTTGCCAAGCGTGCCGGCGCCTGTCAGAATGACGGATGTTTGATGTCGGCCTCGGCACACGGGGCACACGGCCATTTCTTGAGGATGCAGAATCCACGCATGAGCACCTGCTACGACTATGACGTGATTGTGATTGGCGCGGGGCACGCGGGGACAGAAGCCGCATTGGCCGCTGCCCGAATGGGTGCCCACGTCGGGCTTCTGACGACCAACCTGGACACGGTCGGCCAGATGAGTTGCAATCCGGCTATCGGTGGAGTGGCGAAGGGGCAGATTGCTCGCGAGATCGACGCCTTGGGAGGGGCAATGGGGCAGGCGATTGACGCCACGGGGATCCAGTTCCGCCTGCTCAACTGCCGCAAGGGCCCCGCCATGCACAGCCCGCGAGCGCAGGCCGACAAGCGTGCCTATCAGATGGAGATCAAACGCATCGTTGAGGAACAGCCGCGCGTCGACCTGCGTCAAGAGACGGTGGAAGACATCCTGACCGAAGTTGGCGCCGATGGCTTGCCACGCGTGAAGGGCGTTTTGGTCCGCGGCGATGCCGTCTATCGCACTCGGTTCGTCGTCGTCACCACCGGCACCTTTCTGCGGGCGCTGATGCATATTGGAGAAGCCCAAACACCTGGTGGAAGGGGAGGGGAGGGGACCACAGCCGGCATCAGCCAGAGTTTGCAGCGGCTCGGATTTCGTGTCGAACGATTCAAGACCGGAACGCCACCACGCGTCAATGCCCGCACGATTGATTTCACGCAATGCGAAGTCCAACCGGGCGACGATACGCCACAGCCGTTCTCGTTCATGACCGACCGGCTCGACCGACCACAACTCCCATGTTGGATCGTCCATACCAACGCCGCTGTTCACGATCTGATTCGCGCCAACCTGCACCGAGCCCCAATGTACAGTGGCCAGATTCAGACTCGTGGCCCGCGCTATTGCCCATCGATCGAAGACAAGGTGGTCCGTTTCGCCGAGAAACAACAACATCGGCTGTTCTTGGAGCCGGAAGGGCATGCGACTCAGGAAATTTACGTCAACGGTGTGTCGACCAGTCTGCCACGCGACGTGCAAGATGCCATTTTTCGATTGATACCCGGCTTGGAGCGGGCGCAGATCATGCGCTACGGATACGCCGTGGAGTACGACTATTGCCCGCCGGATCAATTGCGACCATCACTGGAAACGAAAGGCGTGTACGGCCTGTACTTTGCCCGACCGCTCAACGGCACGACGGGCTACGAGGAGGCCGGCGCGCAAGGGCTGCTGGCGGGGGCGAATGCCGCACTCGCTCTACAGGGGAAGGATCCTCTCTGCTTGACCCGCGATCAGGCATACATGGGTGTGCTCATCGACGACCTGGTCACACGCGGTGTGGACGAACCCTATCGGATGTTTACCAGTCGAGCCGAGTATCGGCTGATGTTGCGGCACGACAACGCCGATCGCCGCCTGACTCCGTTAGCAGACCGCATAGGACTGGTTGACGCAGCACGCACGCAACGTCTGCTGACCAAACAAGCGGAGATTGACCGGATCACACATTGGATGGAGACGACGCACACCGAGTCGGGATCGCTGGCCAAAATGATCCGCCGTCCCGAGTTCGACTGGCAACATCTTGTCGCGCTCTATCCGGCACTGGCCGAGACCACGACCGAGGTGGCCCAGCAGGTAGTGAATGATGTGAAGTACTCAGGATACGTCCATCGACAGCAGACCGAGGTCTCGCGGCAGCAACGCTTGGCTGCTAAACGAATTCCCACGCAATTGGACTACCACGCGATCCCACACTTGCGTTCGGAGGCGCGTGAAAAGCTGACGCGCGTCCGCCCCGAGAATCTGGCCCAGGCCGGTCGCATCAGCGGCCTCACTCCGGCCGATGTGGCATTGCTGATGACCCACCTGGAAGGCAAACGCAGCCCGCCTGTCTAACGAAAAATAGTGGCGGCGGGCATCTTGCCTGCCGATTTTTGAGTTGTTCTGAGCCGGTGAGGTCTTTGGGCTGATCTTCACAGGCTGGAAGCCTATGCCACTTTCTTCACAGGCTGGAAGCCTATGCCACTGAAGGGGGTGCGATCAATGCGTCCTGAGCACTGAGTCCAAGGCGATCAAGGGTGCATCCCCCGTCTGTTGGAGTCTTGCCTGCATTCCAGCGGGCACACCAAAGTGATCGTGCGCCCGAATCGTCCGCTCCAATCCCTCCATCTGCACGACGCCTTCGCCGCGGGCGACGGATACAATCCGGTAGCTGTCCGTTGGATACGAGTATCCAGCCGAGTTGATCCGAGCGACTGCCAACTCCAGGCCCCCGGAGCCGCGGCGATTGGTGACCGTGTACGGAATCAAAACCTTGCGCCAAGATGACCGCACTCCAGCCGCCTGCCGTATCTCGCGTTCCAAATACACCATCTGCTGAAAGGCGATGCTATCCCGTTCCGTCGGACGAGTGATCTGTTCGACGGGCAACGGCTGGGCCTCGACATCCAGAAACACGCCCCACCCTCCATGGATCGCCGACCCGAATATAAACGGAACGTGATGCAGTTCGTCCGAGGTGTTGATCCACCCATGGTCGGTCTCGGGCGGGATCGGCATGGCGTAGCCTTCGTCAACCGGTGCGCGTGCTCCACCCAATACGGTCATACCATGCGTTGGGTCATAACCCAAGTGGATTTCGACCCCATGATGATGCCGATGCGTCGGCACATTGCGGGTCGATCCGGCCAGAAAGGCCAGATTCCACGAATGATGGTCGCCATACACGAGCGGCACGATCGTAATACCCAGATTGGGAACAATGAAGCTCGCCTGTTCCGGGGCATGGGTATCTTGCGTCAAGTGGATGCCACATTGACGCGTGATCTGTTCGACCGACTCGTGCAATCGGTGGGCCAGCGTGGAGACAAGAGGATTTTGTGATATCTGTTGATCGCGCTCCACGCTGTCGAGCGCCCGTGCAATGCCCTGATGGTAGCGATAGAGTGTGGCAATGACCGCGCGAAAGTCGTTGGGCACGGGCTCCATGGCCAGATTGGCTAGATCTTGCAGGGCTTCCGTAGCGCGCAACCGGTAGGCGGCGGACAAAGGGCCGGAGTCAGCTAGTTGTTCGATCGCCAGGCGTGTGGCATGAAAGGCACCGATCGTGTGCCCGCGGAACGCGTAACAATAGAGCCGAGCCCGGCCCACATCGCAGGACGAAACGCTAGAGGGACTGCGATGCCGAGCATGGCTCTCGCGTGCTTTCTCCACCAACTCGGCATAAACCGCGTGCATACGTAAAGTCAAATTCGTTGAACTCCTTTAGGCCAACAGCTCCTGAACTGGTTCCCCTTTGCCATCCTTAGTCACATGGAACGGGCGGTCTTCGACCAGGTAGTGCGTATCGGGTGGAATTCCCAAGGCTTGGTAAATCGTCGCATGCGCGTCCGTGAGGCGGACGGGGTTCTCAATAGCCCGCATCGGGTGCCGGTCGGCCGTCTTGCCATGCACAAAACCTTTCCGGAAACCGCCTCCGAAGAACAGCATGCAACTCGTACTGCTGAAGTGGCCATGAAACCCATACATCGACTCGCGCTCGATCACCAGGTTTTCACCCGTATGGGTCTCGGCCGACCCATCGGGCTCGGCCCCCGCAGCGGGCTGGGAGGCAATTGTCCGTCCGAATTCGGTGGCCAGCACCACCAAGGTTCGATCGAGCAGGCCTCGCTCGTCGAGGTCTTTGATGAATTGGCCGATCGGTCCATCGATCTGTTGTTTCATCTGTGCCATGCGCGGCCCCCCGTTCTCGTGCATGTCAAAGCCCTTGAAGGGTCCGTATTGATACTCAACTTGGATCATACGCGCACCGCGTTCGATCAGCCGCCGCGCCAGAAGCAAGCCGTGGCCAAACCGTCGGCCATAATCGTAACCGGGGTCGAGCAACTGATCGCCGGACACCTTCGGCTCGTAGGCCGCGATCGTCTCGGCGGTTTCCTCAGCACGGTAGTTGAAAGCGGCCTTGACGGGGGAATCCATCATCGCCCGTGCATCTTCGATCGTCTTCAAGTACTCGCGAGCTTTTGGTGAATCTCGCAGCTCTCGCTCGGACAGGTCGGAGATCTGCTTGAAAAGCTGCTGCCGGCGATCGATTCTGGCGCGTGGCATGCCAGCGGCTGCTTCGAGTGTCGCCAGTCCCTGCGTCGCATCTGGAATCATGAACGGCCCGTGGTTGACACCATAGAAACCCGGGCCGATATATTCACTGATGAATAGTTTTTCGTTATCGCTGGTATCAATATCGCGCCCGATATAAATGTATTCGGGTACGGCCGGATCACGACGCCCCAACGTTCGTCCGATCGCAGCACCCAAACTGGGCGCTTTAACCCCAACGGGAAAAAGGTATCCCGTCATCATGAAATACTGAGCTTTCAGATGCACGGCGCCAAAGCTCACGTCGTTGGTCAGTGAGCGTAAGATGGTGCCGCGATCCATGACGGAAGCGATGGATTCCAGTCCCTTGCCCAGTCGGATTCCGTCGGCCGCAGTCGGAATGGATTCGCACGTACCGAGCAAGTCGCTCCCCTTCATACCCGTTGTGTAGGGGGTGAATTGTTTGGGATCCCAGGTATCCGTTTGAGCCACGCCCCCCGGCAGCCAGATCACCACCACGGCATCCGCTCGCGCTGCCCGAGCGGACGACACGGAGGGAGCCGCGCTGCTGGGGGAGGATTCCACCCCTCGCGGCCAAGCCAGTGCTGCGGCGGCCCCGGCCACACTCCCCTGTAGAAACTGTCGGCGCTTCATCGTGGATTTTCCTCGCAGGAGGCTAATGAACGTATTGGAATTCGGCGGATGTCATCAAGGCCCACAGGACGTCCCCGACTTGTTCCGGCGTCGGATTGGCCGTCCCCGCCATGGGCTGTAGATACGCCCCGATGGCTCGCTGTTCGTCAAATGTCGGATCGCGGCTCAACAAGGCCAGGTAGAGCGATGGGATCGCACGGTCGGGGGACTGAGCGATTAGCGACTGTACCAGCCCCCCCGGCTGGTAGACCAAGTCGTGATACTCCTGGCCATTGAGCAGTTCGAGCGCTTGTACGACGGCCGTATCCTCGGGGCGCGAGGTGCTGATCTCATTGCGCGACGCCGGCCGGCTCAAAGATCGCGCCAGTGGCGTTGTACCACGGACTCGATAGAGGCGTTCTTCTGAACTCAACGATTGTTTTGCGGCCAATCGTATGGAGTCGATCAGTTGCTCTGCTGTCAGCTTGCGCAGCGTCGGGGATTGACAATAGCGGGGCGCGTCCCGCTTCGCCGTATCAAATCGGTCCTCGAGTTGCGGATCGTACCGCAGCTGATACGTGCGGCTGTTGAGGATCTTTCGCATGGTGTGGGTGATGTCGTAGCCGTGTGTCATGAAATCGTGAGCCAGCCAATCCAGCAGTTCTGGATGACTGGCAGGCGTGTCGATGCGAAAGTCGTCAATAGGTTCGAAGAGGCCCAGGCCCAGATATCGGCGCCAAAGTCGATTGACAAGCGTCTTGCTGAAACGCGGATTCAATGGATCGGTGATCATGAATGCCGCCAGATGCAACCGGCCTTCCAGATCCGCGGGAACCGTTGTGGGAGCTCCGGGAATCTCAAAGGGAAATCCAGCCGCAACGGGGCCGCCGATCCGTTTCTCGCAGCGGATCTGATCGAGATCGGTCGCCTGAAACAATCCGCCGAAGCCCAAGAATCGGGACTGCGGCCATTCTTCGTTTTCAAAATGATCGTGGCAGCTTGCGCACTTCATCCCTGTGCCGAGAAATACCTGCCCGACCACGGCGGCAGTCTGGATCGTATTCGTATGGGTTTGGTTCAGGATAAACCCCGATTGCGTTGGTTTGCCAAGGATGTCATGCAATTCGGAGGGGCGATGGCCGGGCATGCGTGGATCGATCAACTCGGCAACTATCAGATCGAACGGCGTATTCTTCTGAAAGTGCTGACGAATCCAATCCTGATAGTCGCCTCGCGAAGGAATTCCACCCACATTCGGGGCTGGATTGCTGGCAATGGCTTCTTCCCAAAAGGGGGTCCAGTGGTCGGCGTATTCGTCGTGGCGACCAAGCAGCTCATCGATCAATCGGTTGCGTTTGTCGGGCTCCCCGTCGTCGAGGAACCTGCGCGTTTCCTCCAGAGTCGGAATACGGCCGAGCACGTCCACATACACGCGTCGCAAAAAAACGGGATCGGTACCGACAGGAGGCGGCTCGGTGGCCGCGGACAAACCGGCCTCCTGCCAGCGGGCCACGACAAAACGATCGATCTCGTTGTGCGTTTGTCCAGGTATTTGCGGTACCTGGGGTGGTGGTGGGAGCTGCTGCAAACGCGCATTGCGCCTATGGATGAACTGCTCCCGCGGGCCCATCATTAACAGCTGATAACTGGGATCCACCTCTGCGGCCGCCAACAGTGTAAATGACAGGGACCACAGAATCCCAGCCAGTAGGGTGCGGAATGCGCGATTGGTTTCCATGCGTCCATTTTAGTCCGAAGAGTTCCCAATGGGGACACCCCCAAGACGCGTTTTCTTCACCATGCAGGTTCCTTAAAGTCATAGGTCCTTCATGGCATTACCCATCAAGGTCGGTGCTCGGGTTCGGACGCCGGTGGACCGGGGGGGAGAAAGCCACGCACGTGGACCTCTCGCTGTGGAAAGGCGATGCGGATATTGGCGGCGCGAAACGCTCGGTCGATCTCCGTATGCAGTTCGTGCATCGTAGGGAGTCGATTCTCCAGGGAAGGGAGAAAGCAGCGCAGTACCAAATTGAGAGAATTCTCGCCAAACCCCTCGAAAGTAGCCGTGGGCTCGGGATCTCGCATGATGATCGGGTGTTTGCGGGCGATATCCAGCATCAACTCGCGCGCCGCCTGCGTATCGGATCCGTACTCCAAACCGATGGGAATCACCAATCGATTCACCTGATCGGATAGGGTCCAGTTCAAGAGGCGGCCCGTGATGAGGTCCTTGTTGGGAACCACATATTCCCTGCGATCCCAATCGCGAATCGTGGTGGCACGCATGCGAATCTTCATGACCATGCCGGTGGTGTCCCCCAGAGTCACGACGTCACCGACGCGAATCGGCCGTTCAAACAAGACAACAATGCCAGAGATGAAGTTAGCAAAGATCTCCTGCAGGCCAAATCCAAGACCGATCCCCATGGCCGCCACGAGCCATTGAATCGAGTTCCAGGTGAGTCCAATCGCACTTGCGGCAATCAAGACGCCCGTGAAGACGATCAAATATCGCACGACTGTTGTGATGGCATAACGTACCCCCGTATCGAGTGGCAGGGGTTGCAGTACGGTCAGTTCGAGCAGGCCAGGGATATTTCTGGCAGCCGCGATCGTGATGGCCAGACACGCCATGGCAAATAGAAGGTCGGTCAGGGAAACCCCATTTCCCGACAAGCCCACGCTAAAACGATTGAGAAATCGCAACGCTGGCACTAGATCCTTCCAGATCACATACGCGCCTGCGAAGCCCAGCACGACCAATGCCACGTGAATCAACTTGCGAGTCTGCTGACTCACCTCGGCCAAATCCACGGTTGCCTCGACAGGCAGGGGCTCCGCACTGCTGCCACTAATGGCGTTTGACCGATCGGCCGTTTCACGCCGTTGTCTTGCTTGGTCCAAGGCCAATCGTCGGCGACTGATCAAGACCCATCGGTTGAGTAACTCGCCGCAGATCACCAGACCGACGATGAGCCAAGCCGTGCGGAACAGTCGCAGGATCAGAACTTGCGAAGTCTCCAAATATCCTGCTGCGGCCAAACCGGCCAGCACGAGCGGGGTTGCCGTGCCGATCCCATACCAGAGATGACGCAAGCGATAGGCCCAGCCGCCAGTCGCCCCACCCGTCAAGCTGGGCATGATACCTCCGTGAGGACGCAGTACGCGTTGGATAAAAAAGGCCAATAACAGCAGTAGTAGGATCAGGGCCATGCGACCAAGCGAGCCGGCCCAAAGCTTCTCTTGTTGTTGAATGCTGGCGACATTGGCCACAAATACCAACGGTAATGCCATGAAGATCAACCAACGCAGGTGCCAGCGCAGCAATTGCACATGGGCTGGGATCCAGCCGAAATGGGCCTCGGCCAAGCCGTGTCGGCGGCTGGTCTGTCGCAGTAACTCCAAAGGCAACCAAACTTCAGCAACCCCCATCAGTCCTTCCCCCACGGTCGCAACGAAGGGGAAATCGGACATGGTTCCTGCCAACCGCCAGGCGAGATACCACAACAGTGCGGGCCATACGGTGGAGATCAAGATGGTAGCGCCCACCACTTCCATGGTTGGCCAGAACCGTGAGTAGCCTCGATGGATGACCGCAGCACCCTGTTCGGCGATTCGCCGCCGATAGCGTCGTTGGTACGATGCCCAGGGGATAAAAACCGCCAGGAACACCACGAACGTTAGCAGGTGGTGGCGAATATCCTGGCCCAACTCGCCCACCAAACGATGCCAACTTTTTGGATCCACGAGCCACTGTCCTGCGTCCACTGCCAATCGCAGATCTCGGACATTCAGTGTTTCGGCGCTGCGAATCCAGGGAACGGTCTGATCAATGAACTCGCGATAATCCACGGTTTGCCGGATGATTTGCTCTTCGACGTGGTTGAGCTCTAACAGTTCGTTCTCATATTTCGCATAATCGATCAATAGCTCGTCCAGAGCGTCGCGCTGTTGCTCCAAGAGTCGCTGCATTTGCACTTCGACATAACGCCGCTGGCTGGTCGTTTGGTCGGGGGCCGCGATCGTGGCCGCCAGATCTTGTCTTTGGATGTCGTAGAGATACTTCTGAAATCGGACTTCGCTGAAGTCGTGATGGCGCTTGCGAATGCCATCCCGATGATGGCGGATATCGGGGAGCTGTTCGCGTTGTTGACGTAGGATGGTTCCGGTGTTCTGCGACAGCCCGGCCACTTGCACCAAGTTTTTGGACCGGCTGAAATCTGCCGCCAGCCTCGCCAAGTTCTTCTCGTCCGCCACACGGGTGTCCGAAGTCTGCTGGATGCGAGTCGCGACGGCTTGCCGCTCTTTGGACAACCGCTGAATACGATCAGCAACGCCCGCCAGGGCTGGGTCGGCGCTGGCGGCATCTTGCTGCGCCTTCTCCGCTTCCAACTTGGCCTCATGGCTCCGTTGCTCATTGACTCGATGGCGCCAAAACTCGGCAACCCGTTCGCCTTCAGCCTGCTCCGCCGCAACAATGTCACGCTGTAACTGAATCAGTTCGGTTGTGGCCTCGTAGGCGGCTCGCTCTTTTGCGTAGATGTCGAGATTCAACTGCAATACAAGCGTTTGAGCTTCCAGCAGACGGCGCTGCGCAACCTCGACCGGGGCTTCGGGATCCGAGGCAGGTGGTGTCGCAAGCGCGGCGGCAGCTTTCTCGAGCTTAGCTTGAGCGGCCTCAATTTGTCGGGGCAACTCGGCCAGTCGTGCCGCTCGTCGCTGTGGTTCGACATTGTGCTGCTCGGCCACCTTGCGGCGTTCCTTGAGCGATTCCTCGCTTTGTGCCAAGTGTTGTTCGATCACGCGCAACGTAGCATTTGCGTCGATATCGGGTAGAGGAGCCGTGCTCTGTTTACCAGTGCTCTGGGCCAGCCCTTCACGCCGCTCGCGAGCCTTGTTGGTGGCCTCATCGGCACCACGAATTTGCTGACCAAATTGCTTCCAGATATCGAGTCGTCGCTGAAACGTTTCGTATTCCGCCAGCGTTGCCTGGGTGTGCTCACGGACCTTCGCCTTGACATCGGCACCCCAATCTGCCGACTCCAAATCCTTGAGTCGTTGCTGCGCATCCCGGATTGCCACCGCCACGTCGAATTCTACAACGGCGGGCCTAGTCGGTGGTGC
>SXHS01000024.1 GCA_005773145.1 Planctomycetaceae bacterium
GTCGCGGTCCGGAAGGCGTTCCCTACATCTTGCCTCATCGCATTTCGTTGTTGAATGAACAGCCGTTGCGGCCAATCCCGCAATCGCGTGAGCCGATGATGCAGAATACTGGGCAGGCTATGATGGCCACGCGGTTCCCGGATGCACGCCCGATGGGGAGTGGCTACGCGGGAGGTCGCGTTGCGCCGGCTGGGTTTGCTAGTCGTGCCGAACATACCATGCCCGAGGTGGTGCCCCCCGGAGACGTCGGGGCTGGCACGCTGGACTCGGTCGACATGTCGCAGGGAACGTCGATGCAGGGCCAACCGCCGGGGGACACAATGTACGGCGCCGGTCATCCCATCACCGACGACCCTATGTCCACCCAGGCGCCTTTCATGTCAGACGGCATGGACATGGACATGGGAGGCTACGGTGGCGGTTTCGACAATGGTTTCGGCGGAGGTGGTTTCGGCGGAGGTGGTTTCGGCGGAGGTGGTGACTGTGGCGGCGGATTCTGCAACGCGCGCGGTTCCGGCGATCCGTGCGGCAACGCATGCGGACCGGCCTGTGACGATTGCGGGTGCGGTCGGCCGGGTCGCTGGTGGGTGCGGGGTGAGTATCTTCTCTGGTTCACCAGCGGTATGGATCTGCCACCACTAGTGACCACTAGTCCCGTCAACACGGCCCAGACTGCGGCGGGTGTGTTGGGAGAGCCCAATACGAGGATTCTCTACGGAAGTGATTCGATTCTGGACGATGTGCAGAACGGCTGGCGTGCCCATGCCGGTACTTGGTTGGACCGCTGCCAAACGCTGGGAATCGAAGGGGATTATTTACGGTTGGGAAGCGAGTCGGAGCGATTTCGCGCAAGCAGTGATGATGATGGCGTCCCCATCCTGGCGCGGCCGTTCTTCAATATCAACCCGCGTGATCCCGATACCGGAGACTTCGATCCGCCCGCTCGCGAAGACGCGCAATTGGTCAGCTATCCGGGATTGTTGAGTGGTCGGGTCACCGTGGATTCGTCCACGCGGCTCCAATCAGCCGGAGCACGATTTCGGTTGAATCTCTGTTGCCTCGACGGCAGCTGCCAAGATCCCTGCGCGCCGCTTGGAAATAGCGCGGGTTGGGGTGATGGGTACGGGCAAAACGACGGCTTTGGCTATGGCAATGGTTACGGAGGCCAACGGCCAATTCGAGACGGACTGCTGGGTGGCGGACTGCTCAACGGCCGCGCCCATTCGTCCCAGTTTGCCGGCCGCCGCTACTCGCGAGTGGATCTCTTGGCCGGATATCGCTATGCCGAACTAAAAGACGAGCTAAGTATCAATGAGGAACTAACTTCGCTCGATCCAGGTTTTCCTGCCACCTTTGATATCACGGACCAGTTCAACACCCGAAACGAATTTAATGGCGGCGATGTGGGCGCCGCCTGGGAAGTCGGCTGGCGACGGTGGTCGTTGGAGATGTTGACCAAGGTTGCCTTGGGCAATGTACACCAATCGGTCGACATACAGGGGACCACCTCGGAGACCGACGAAGTCGGTGATCCTCTGGAGTCCAGTGGCGGGCTACTCGCACAGGAAACCAATATCGGCCACCACTCGCGAAATCAATTCGGCGTGATCCCCGAGGTCGGGGCAACGCTGGGCTTCAACGTTACACCGCGCCTACGTACGACCGTCGGGTACACGTTACTCTATTGGAGTAATGTGGTGCGGCCGGGTGACCAGATTGATCTTGATGTGAATCCAGACTACCTGCCCCCGCCGGTCGACCCGATCGAAGGCCCCGCACGACCGGCTTTTGCTTTCCGCGATTCGGCCTACTGGGCGCAAGGGCTAACCGTGGGGCTGGAGTACCGCCGGTAGTAATCGCAGGTCGCGGACGAAGAGTCGTGGCTTGCGGTATTGCAATGCTAGCCACGTGCCACTTGAAAGGTTTTTCTAATTCTTGCGATTTGGTCGCAAGTTTTTTTACGAAAGTACCGATTCTTGGGGCGTACCAAACGACACGGGTGCCCTGGAGTCGTCCGCCAGAGGTCTGCCAACCACAGGACCACTTGTTTTGTTGGCATTCCGGACGCGTGCCCGGTTATCGGCAGTTGGGCCCCCTTTGGCGACACCTGCCGTCCGACGGACGATGAAATAGGCCAGCCAGCAAGCAAGAGGCACATCATGTTTCGAACCGGAACGCCACTCGCCCGCAAACGATCCCGATCCGTGCGCCTGGGATATGAGGCCCTGGAATCACGCGCGATGATGGCGACGGACTTTGCCGCCATCGCGGGGACTGTATTCAATGACTTGGATAGCAACGGCAGTCTCAACGGAATCGAAGCGGGCATCAATGGCGTGACCGTAACCCTGACAGGCACGGATGGCAACGGGCCCGTGAATCGGTCAACGGTCACGAGCGGTGGTGGTCTCTATCGTTTTGACAACTTGCTGGCCGGCAATTACCAAGTCGCTCAACAACCGCCCCCCCCTTCGGGCTTTCTCCCCAACCCGGGAGGGAGTCCGTCCGCCGTGGCGATTAACTCCACGCAGGCGCAAGGGGTCCAGGGGACTGTCGTGGATGCGTTCAATGGTGTCAGCGACTCGACAACGGCCTCAAATCCCGGCACGAACCCCAACTCTTCGGTGATCGCGGATGCGGCGGTGATCGGTCCGGTCGGTCAGCAATTCCGGTCGTTGTTTGCCGAGGTGGTTACGGCGAATGGCACAGCGGCATTGCAATCCAATCTGCCGGCAATCCCTGGGGTATTGTCCATCGATCCCAGCAATAATTCGCGTGGCCACTACATCGTGACCTGGGACGGCGACAACAATGCCAGCAACCTGAATCCCATCGGCCTGCGAACGGGGGGCCAAGGGGTGGACCTGACCGACGCGGGCGCTAGTACGGCGTTGCAGTTGATCATGGGGATTGACAAAGGCGGACAGACCATCACCATCCGCGTCTACACCGATGCGAATAACTGGTCCGAAGCCACCAACGTACCCATCCCGAACACAGGTGGAGCGCCGACGGGTGAAATCCTTCTCCGCTATGCGACGAGCTTCTCGCAGGGGATCGGAGCCAGTGGTCCGGCCAACTTCGCCAACGTGGGCGCCGTGTCGATCGAACACACCGCGTCCACAGACGCAGCCGATGGCGCAATTGATCTATTTGCCGCACTTCGGCCGACGGTGATCACTCGCAACTTTGCCAACATTGCGGCGACTCCGGAGATTCACATCGAGAAGGCTACGAACGGACAAGATGCCGATACGGGCACGGGACCAATGGTCGCGGTCGGCTCCACCGTCACGTTCTCCTTTGTGGTCACGAACACCGGCGGCGTGCCGCTGACGAATATCGTCGTGACCGACGACAACGGCACGCCGGGCACACCCGGTGACAACTTCAACCCGGCTCCCGTGCTCAGTGGTGCCTTCAACGTGGGCGACGTCGATACGGACAACGCACTTGATCTGACCGAAAGTTGGCAATATCAGGCCACGCGCACAGCGACTGCCGGCCAGTACACCAACATCGCCACAGTAACGGGCCAAGATGCCCAACAGACAACCGTCACGGACACGGACCCCAGTAGCCACTTTGGCATGGTTCCCCAGATCAACCTCGTTAAGTCCGTCAATGGTGTCGATGCCAACTCTCCGGGTAGCGGGCCGACCGTTGAGGTCGGCTCGACCGTGAACTTCACCTACGTGGTCACCAACACAGGCAATGTGCCCCTGACCAATATCCAGGTCCAAGATGATAATGGCACGCCCGGCAACGCAGCAGACAATTTCTTTGCCACGTACAACAGTGGCGACCTGGACGGCGATAATGCGCTCGATCTGACCGAAACCTGGACTTTTAGCGCGGCTCGCACGGCGGTGGCCGGTGCCTATCAAAACACCGCCCAAGCAACCGGTCGCGATCCAACCCAGCAAGTCCTGAGCGACTCGGATCCAGCCAACTACCAGGGGAGTGCGTTACGCCGCTTGTCCAAACGGCGCTTCCTGGCATCGGCAGGCACTGCGAACGTCGAGAACCTCGGGAACTCTCCCGTGATTCCGCCTCCCAGCCTCAGCGTCGAAACGTTGCTGAACCGACGCCGACGCAGCTGATCCACAGATCTAAGGCCGAGTGGGCCATGCGTTTCTGCTCGCTAAACCGCGGGTCGAAAATCCTCGCGACCCGTGAGACTACTGGCGAACTCGGCCAGCAGATCCGCAGCGCGATCCAAATCATCCAGTGATATGGTTTCGACCGCGCTATGCATGTATCGGTTGGGAATGGCCACTAGTCCCGTCGCCACGCCGGCGCGTGAGATCTGAATCGGATTCGCGTCGTTGGGCGTTGCTCGTCCGGAAGAAGAGAGCTGAAATGGAATCGACTTGCGCTCTGCGGTCTGAATCAGTTGTTCGGTGACCCCTGGGTTCATATTAGGACCACGATAGATCACCGGACCAGCTCCAAGTCGCACATCCCCCTCCTGTCGCTTGTCAATCGTCGGACAATCGGTGGCATGTGTCACATCGACGGCGATGCCCACGTGAGGCTCGATCCCGAAGGCGCTGGTCTGAGCACCACGTAAACCAATCTCCTCCTGCACGGTCGAGACGGCATGCAGGGAGCAGGTCAAGCCGGCGGAGCTTGCGCGACGCAGGGCCTCCATCACCACCCACACGCCCGCCTTGTTGTCCATAGCCGGTGCGTTGGCCAATCCATTACGCATTTCCTGGAAGCCAAGCTTTAACGTGACTGGATCGCCAATCCGCACCGCCGCTTGAGCCTCAGCCTTGTCCTTGGCCCCCATGTCGAGCCACAAGTCCTGCAACTTGGTTACTTGCTTACGTTCTTCCTCGGTCAGCAGATGAATGGGCTTGCGAGCGATGACCGCTGCCACGGGGCCACCGGCCGTCCAGATGACCATGCGCTGCCCAATCAGTTGCTGAGGATCCCAGCCACCAATCGTCTGCGCGTAGATATAGCCCTGATCGTCGATATGCTTAACCAGCATGCCGATCTGATCACAATGCCCCGCCAACATCACCCGCATCGTCCCAGCCGGATTGGCGCGCACCATCACGTTGCCATGCACGTCCGTGGTGATCTCATCCGCAAAATCTGCCATATACTGCCGAACGACTTGCTGGATCGGCGCCTCAAATCCCGAAGGGCTAGGGGTCGCCAATAATTCCTTGAAGAATGTCAGTGCCGACGAGTCCACGAAATGCGCCTCCGCGATGTGTTCAGATGGTTGAAATCAAACCTATCAGCACCGGATGGTAGCAAAATCCGGCCCAGCGGGGCAACACCGTGTGGATCGCTCGCTCCCAAGCTCCCGCCCTCGTCGTACCACACCAGTCACTCTCAGTCACTCTCAGTCACGCTCAGTCACTCTCAGTCACGCTCAGTCACGCTCAGTCACGCTCAGTCACGCTCAGTCACGCTCAGTCACGCTCAGTCACGCTCAGTCAC
>SXHS01000177.1 GCA_005773145.1 Planctomycetaceae bacterium
CTGTTCGGCTGTCATATGCCACCTGGTCAAGTTTCCCGGCCGCCCATCAAAGCACGTGACACATTATCCCCCGAACCCCCAACCAGCCCCCACCCCCGCACAGACCATGAGTAACCGCGAAGACGCGGAGTTCGCCAAGAAACCATACGTCCGTCGCGTGTACGGATGGGCATCACATCTCGACTTGCGGCACCAAGTCCAGCATGCAACTTTGCGATCTTCGCGCCTTGGCGGTGAACTTTTCCGCGGCATGCGTCAACACGCGGCGTCCCCGCGGGTGGCATAGCGTCCAACGGCGCGAATGGCCGTGACGCAGACTTTTTCTACACACAACTGTCGATCCAGTTTTTAGACATCGGCAGGTGGAATTCGGCAGGCAAGAGCCTGCCGCCACGGTTCCGCTACCTTAGCCCTTGGCCGCATCGAGAGCCTGTTGCAGTCGGGCCTTGGGCTGCACGCCCACGAACCGCTCAACAACCTCTCCCCCTTTGAATAGCATCAAGGTGGGAATGCTGCTAATGCCATACTGAGTCGCGGCTTCTGGACTGTCATCCACGTTGACCTTGACCACCTTCACCGTTCCCTGATTCTCGGCGGACAACTCCTCAATCATGGGGGCAATCTGCCGGCAAGGCCCACACCAGGGGGCCCAGAAGTCCACCAATACCGGCTGAGTCGATTCGATCACGTGACTGGCGAAATCTTGGTCTTTAAGTTCGGTAACATTTCCCATGGCGATTCGATCCTCTCCTTCGTCCGGAATCCCCCGCCGAGTCATACCCGGTGGTGTGTAATTAAGTCGAAATCCCCTCGTCAACAGGACGATTGCACTAAGACTATCTGGTCACAAAGCCTATTTGGATCCCTTACCACCACTTGGCTTGGCCGGGGCACTCTTCGTAGCAGCACCCTTTGTAGCGGCACCCTTCGTGGCGGCACCTTTGGCACCCGCTGCCGTCTTGTCTGCTGCACCGGCTTCTTCCTCGGTCTTGACCTTCTTCTTTTTCTTCATGGTGATCTTGAACACGCGCACCTTGGGCAAGCCCAGCACCGAATCGCCGTCGCCACGGCGTTCCGCTTCCTCCAGCCTGGTAATACGTTCAGCCCGTGAAAGTACACTTCGATTGCTGATCAGGCCTCGGCGGACCTTCAGCGTCTTGTCGATCGTCATCGCGGAAAGGCTCCTCAAAACGGCGTGGGAGGCCACAAACGGCCACATCGGGTCCTGTTCAGTCCAACGATTCCAACAGGGCCCCATCCGTCACGCACTATAGCCGTTCTAGCGCGGGCCTTCAACCCCGTCAGACACCGGTTAAGGACGCGTTCGGGAGCAGCCCAGCTGCCCAAGAGGGGGGCCCGTCGGCCGTCACTCGCGCTACTGGGTTTCCCGATCGACGGATGCCAAGATCCGTTGGATCGCATCGATATTGGGGGGCCGTTCGGCCGGATCGGCGGCCAGGCAGCGGTGGATCAGTCCGGCGAGTCGCGGATGGATGCTTGGGCACAGCTCGCGAATATCGGTAGGGGTGCGCGTGTCATGGAGTACCGCCGCCGCTCCGCTGGCATCCTGCCCGGGCCAGGGGAGTTCCCAGGCGAATAACTGGTACATCGTAACCCCCAGGGCAAAGATGTCGATGCGTTGGTCGGTGGGTCGCCGTCGCAGGATTTCCGGCGCCATGTAGTTGGGCGTTCCCGTTCGATTGCCCGAAGTGGTGAATTCTTTACGATTGGGAATGGTCAAACCGAAGTCGATGAGCTTGAGCGAACTCACATCCTTACTGCAGATGAAATTCCGTGGACAGATGTCGCGATGGATGTAACCCGCTTGGTGGATCACATCGATGGATTCCGCCATGTGTCGCGCGAGCGTGATGCGGTGGCCCACCAGACGCGCATCCTTGCTGCGAATCAGATTATTGAGTCCAGGGCCGTCCAAGAATTCCATCAGCAAGTACTGCTCACCGGCCGTCGTCAGTCCCACTTCCAACGTCTTGACAATTCGTGGATGATGGAAGGACATGGCAATTTGTGCCTCGGACGGTTTATCCAAACCCTTGAAGCGAGCTTCAAAGAATTCGGTTTTCTCCTTGTCCAATAACTTGAGACCAAAAATCTCCTGCGTGCGCCGATCGCGGACGACTAGAAACTGTGACATCGTGCCCGATGTCGATTCGCGCAATACCTCGAATCTGTCGGCCACCGTTAAGCGGCCACCGTGCAGCATCTGTCGAACGCGATCGAACAGGCCCATAGGCTTTACTTGCCGCAATAGTCGATCGCCCGCGCGATTTCGCTCTTCAGTCGCGACCGCGACACGATTCGATCGACAAATCCATGTTGCAACAGAAACTCACTCGTCTGAAATCCGGCAGGGAGTTCCACGCGGATCGTCGCCTTGATCGTCCGCGGCCCTGCGAATCCGATTAGCGCTCGCGGCTCGGCAAAAACAAAGTCTCCCAGCGATGAAAACGAAGCGGCAACGCCCCCCATGGTCGGATTGGTCAACACCGAGATATACAGCCCGCCCGCGTCATGATGACGGGCGAGCGCGGCAGAAACTTTGGCCATCTGCATGAGCGACAGGATCCCTTCGTGCATGCGGGCGCCCCCTCCGGATCCACTGATGATGATCAACGGCAGGTGATGCAGCGTGGCGTGCTCCGTCAGGCGAGTCAATCGCTCCCCCACGACCGAGCCCATGCTCCCCATGATGAAGGCCGAATCCGTGACGGCAAAGGCCACGCGACGGGCGCGAATCATCCCGGTACCAGTCAACACGGCGTCGGTCAGACCCGTGCGCTGCTGCTCGGCCACCAATCGCTCCGCGTACGGCTTCTTGTCGGCGAACCCCAGCGGGTCGGTCGGTGCGAGTCGATCATCCAGTTCCTCGAACGTCCCGGCGTCCAAAACTTGTGTGATGCGGTCGCGTGCCGACACATAGAAGTGGTAGTCGCACTCGGGACAGAGTCCCAGACGCTTGTCGACTTCCTTGCGGAAAACGACCGCCTGGCAACCAGGGCAGCGTAACCAGAGCCCTTCAGGGATTCCCCGCTTACGTTGCTTCATGCCTTAGCTCGCCACCAACTTAATTTCATTTGCATCGATCCATTCCCAGCACCCGCCGGGCACCGGCGTCAAATGCGGAGGACGTAACGCCTCATGCTTCCAATCGCTACGTGCCAGCTCGAAGAGCGGTGCCGGCATGGCCACCCCAATCGTCCCCTCCTTGTGGCGTCGCACGATTTTCTCCCAGGTGGCATGCACTCGCTGTAGTGCCGCTTCAATCATTTCCCCTTGCGGGGGACAAACGGTTTCCGGATGCTCGCGCCAACGACGAAACACCTTGGGCTGAGTCTGCTTGACCTCGTCGGTCAACTTCCCCTGCCATAGACCCTGATTCAAATTGGCCAGTTCTGGCACGCGCGTGACCTTGGCACCCTGGGGCTCGGCAATCATGCGTGCCGTTTGCCAAGCGGACAAACACGGCGAGCAATAAACGTGGTCGATTTCATAACCTTGCAGTTCCAAGGCCATTTTCTGAACTTCGGCCAATCCTTGAGTATTGAGCGGGACATCCAAAGTCCCGGTGATCCTTCGTTGTTCGTCGTAGTCGGTGGTACCCGGCTTAATCAAGATGATGCGTAACATCGCGGTCTAATTCACTTCCTTCCTGGCGAGGTTCTCGCTCGCATTTGCAGTTCTTGTACGGCTTCTGCGTAATTGGCTCTATCAAAAATCGCCGAGCCCACCACGAACAGGTCAGCGCCGGCTTCGGCGCAGCGTGCGATGGTCTCCGCAGTAATGCCGCCATCCACTTCCAATACCACATCCTCTCGGGCTGCACGCACGCGGCGGAGTCGCTCCACGGCGCGCGAATCAAAGGCTTGACCGCCAAAGCCTGCTTCAACACTCATTATCAGTATCAGATCGCACAGCGGAAGGTAATCCAGGATCCCCTCCAGGGGAGTGCCCGGATTGACAGCCAATCCCACGGCTGCGCCCAGCTCGCGAATGCGGTCCAGGGCCGGCTTGGGATCGTCACACGCTTCTCCATGCACGGTGATGGCATCCGCCCCCGCCTCGTAAAACGCATCCACAAAACGGAGCGGATCCTGCACCATCAGGTGGACGTCCAAGGGGAGCTGCGTCAAACGGCGCAACCCAGCTACCACCGGCATCCCGTAAGTCAGATTTGGCACGAACTGGCCATCCATCACGTCCAGATGGAGCGCCGTGACGCCGGCGCGTTCCAACAGCCGAACCTCGCGTTCCAGATTCCCAAAGTCACACTTCAATAACGAAGGGAGAATCACTGGGGCCGACTGGCGCAACGCCAAAATAGCATGTCGACGCGACATCGCGGAATCGCACAACGGCATCGATCGAACCAGCCCTGTTCTCACGCCGCGCGAGTCCGAACCGTGGACCCCGCAGCAAATGGATCCGCCCGAATCGGCTTGCGTCCGATTCGAGTCCACTCCAAAATGCGGTTCAAGACCCCATTCTATAACATCCCGACCGCTGGCCGCCAGCAGGCAATCGACATTTGCTGTAACTTATTCCAAAGGCAGGCGTTACGCTCGGCATAGCCCGCACGCTTTCCCCGGCACCGCCAACCATCCCCCGGATTCCGCAACCGAGACCTCTGATCATGGCCAAGCCCAACGCCCCGCCGAAACCCATAAAAACACCGCATCCGGAACCTGCGGCCCCCCTAGCGGCACCCCGCGTGGCGTGGATCATGGCCGCACTCGTCGTGTGGGGCATTCTGCTGGCGATCGGAGCCGCTTGGTGGTGCCAACCGTACGACCCGCGCCGTGCGGGCTGGGTACTGGGATGTATGTTCACCTACTTGGCCGTATGGGGCGTATTGCTCCGTCGGCGCGCCCGGTCACCCCGCCCCAACAACCAACGCATCCGAGCGAGCTCGTCCCCATCCAAACCAACCACAACGGCGGCCGTGGATCGCAGTTGGTCCTGGTCGTGCTGGACCGGTTTTCAACTAACGCTGATTGCCAGCACCTTGATGGTGGTAACTGAGTTGGGCTTGGTGCGCGAAATGGGCGAGGCCGTGCTCACGCGCCGCACGGTATTTCCTTGGATCGCCCTGTTAGCCCCACTAGCGATTCTCTTTAGCATGATCGGCTTGAGCGATCCGCAACCGCGACGCGGCAAGATGCTGGGACTGGTGGCGTTGCTGACCGCGTTTGCATGGCTCACTTATTGCTTCGTGGCCGCCTGAACGGAATGAGAGTCCCTTGCTCAGCTGACTTCGTGCACGTTTCCCAAGAAAGAACTCCTGACGAGGAAGGTCGAGGAATATGGTCAATCCCTCCGCTCATACGGCGGCAGCGACAAACGGTATCACTATCGGCCAATACCTAATCCAGCGACTGCGGGACTATGGCGTGGCACACGTGTTCGGGATTCCCGGAGACTATGTGTTGAACTTCTACACGATGTTGGAACAAAGTCCCATCGATGTGATCGGAACGACACGAGAGGACTGCGCCGGTTTCGCGGCGGACGCCTATGCCCGTGTGCACGGAATGGGAGTTGTGTGTGTCACCTATTGCGTGGGAGGTTTAAGCGTCTGCAATTCGATCGCCGGCGCCTACGCCGAAAAATCACCGGTGGTCGTTATCTCGGGAGCGCCCGGCATGAATGAGCGGATCAACAATCCGCTCTTGCACCACAAGGTTCGGGATTTTCGCACTCAATTGGAAGTATTCGACCGTTTGTGCGTGGCCGCCACCGACCTGAGCGATCCCACCGTGGCCTTTCGCGAGATCGATCGTGTGTTGGCCACCGTCGCACGCTTCAAACGGCCCGGTTACATTGAGCTACCGCGCGACATGGTGGATGTGGTGCCCACCGTGGTCCATTCGTATCAGCAACCACCGGTGGAGACCGACGCGCACGCTCTACATGAGGCTGTCGAGGAGGCAGCCGCCTGGATCGCTCGCAGCCATCAACCGGTCATCTTGGCCGGCGTCGAGATTCATCGCTTCGGACTACACGACTCCCTGTTGGCACTCGCCGAGGGTTGGCAAATCCCTATCGCGGCCACGCTCCTGGGCAAGAGCGTCATTCGCGAAAATCACCCGCTCTATTTGGGCCTGTACGAAGGGGCCATGGGGCACGCCGAAGTCACCCAGTTTGTGGAGTCCAGCGACTGCACCCTGTTACTGGGTACATTCATGACCGATATCAACCTAGGAATCTACACGGCGAAACTCGACCCCGCCCGCTGCATCTACGCGACGAGCGAACAACTGCGCATGCGGCACCACCACTACCACGACGTGCTTCTGGGGGACTTCATCGGCCAGTTGGCAGCGCGTCCCCCAGCAAGCGTGCCACGCACCATGCCGAGTGTGCTGCAGACCTCCCAGCCCAAACCGTACCAACTCCGCGCCAACGAACCGATCCGAATTCAATCATTATTCGCCCGGCTGAACGAACAGCTAGATGATCGCACGATTGTCATCGCGGACATCGGCGATTCGCTGTTTGGTGCCACGGAACTCGAAGTTCATGGCCGATCGGAATTCCTGAGTCCGGCCTATTACACGTCGATGGGCTTTTCCGTTCCGGCCGCCCTAGGGGCGCAGGCGGCGCGGCCCCATGACCGCGTTGTCGTGGTCTGCGGCGACGGCGCCTTTCAGATGACGGGCATGGAACTGTCGACCATCGTGCGCCGCGGCTACGCGCCGCTCGTCGTTGTGCTGGACAATGGCGGATACGGAACCGAGCGCATTCTGCACCACGGCACCTGGAAGTTCAACGACATCCACGGCTGGAACTACAGTCGACTCCCGGAAATCCTAGGGGGTGGCAAGGGGCATGAAGTACGCACCGAAGCCGACTGGGATCGAGTGTTGCGTGCTTGCTGGGACGATCCGACGGAGTTGAATATCGTACACGTCCATTTGCAGATCGACGACCACAGCCCAGCACTCAATCGCCTAGCGGAACGGCTCGGGGCGCGCATCTGAAGCCGAATTAAAAGCCTGTCGAGATCCGAACTCGTTCATCCCAAGCTGTTCGGCGCAATCGGCACGACGTGATGCTGCCCCGTGGGGCAACGCCGTAACGGATTTTTCGACGGGCCGCATGTTCTCAGGCGGAGTACGTGTTCTCGCGCCGGCGGCATGGTGGCTAGCTATTCATCAGCCGAAACTCGCTCGCGGCCGGTTGGCAGTTCGGGAATGGTCTCGCTAGAGACTCGGGGGCGAGTACCACGATCCGGAATTTCTGTTCCATTCGATCGCTCTCAATCACGATCAATCACGATCGATCGCTATCAGTCGCTATCAGTCACTATCAGTCAACCGTTCACTCTCAATCACCTGATCTGGCTCCCTCCCCCTTGCGGCTCGTTGTACCACACAAGTACCGACCCCAAAAAAAAATTGGCACGTGCGAGAACTCTGCGGTTGGAGACGGGTGGACAGTCGTTCGAGAGCGGCCCCTCGGGACTCTGAACAACAAAGCCTCCGTTGGCTGGAGGAAGTCATCGGCGTCCTCTCGGTTGGGCCGGCTTCATTCGTCCCATCGTCCGTCGGGGCCATGCGCTCCGCTCGTTCCTCGCTGCGCCGGGGTGAGCCCCGAC
>SXHS01000178.1 GCA_005773145.1 Planctomycetaceae bacterium
GCGATCTTGGACCGCCGCGTATCCCAGCTCGTCGGTAGCTCCATGCACATAGCCGGCCCTAAAGCCGCCACCAGCCGCCAGCAGCGTGAAGGCATTGCGATTGTGGTCGCGTCCATCGCCATTTTGCGAAATGGGCAATCGTCCGAACTCGCCAGTCCAAATCACAATGGTCTGCTCCAACAGCCCGCGATTTTTCAGGTCTTGAATCAAGGCGGCCGAGGGTTGATCAATCTGCGGGCTCAAACTCTCCATGCGTGACTTCAAACTGCCGTGATGATCCCAGGGGCCAGCACCGTCTTTCTTCTGCGGCGGCAGGATGTGAATGAAACGCACTCCCGCCTCAACCAGGCGACGGGCCATCAAGCAGCGCATGCCGTAATCACGCGTTATCGGTGAGTCCAATCCATACTGTTTGTGCATGGCCGGGCTCTCGTCCTTGACATCCAGAATCTGCTCCGCCCGCTGCTGCATGCGCGCGGCCAACTCGTAATTCAAGATCCGCGATTCCAACTCGGCGTCGAACGGAAAGAGTCGCTGATGGTGACGATTTAAACCGGCCAGCAGACTCAGTTGGGCCGCTGGATCGCGATCGGCCACTCCGTCTGGTGCGTGCAAATTCAAAATGGGCGTCCCGCGAGTTTGCACCTCCGTGCCGCGAAATAGAGGCGGCATCCAACCACTGTCCCAATTCGTCACACCGCCATCGGCATAACCGTCGGGATCACGCAGCACCAAATACGCGGGCAGGTCCTGATTCTCGCTCCCTAGTGCATAAGAAATCCAAGCACCCAGAGTGGGACGCCCGGACAGGATGCTTCCCGTATTCAGGAACCGCATGGCCTGCGGGTGGTTGTTGTTCTCGCTGAACATCGAGCGCACCATGCAAATCTCATCGGCTTGCGAACCCAGATGTGGCACCATCTCGGAAAAGTCCATGCCCGATTGGCCGCGGCGTTGAAAGCGGAATGGACTGGCCATGAGCTTGTTGTCGTGGCTGCCATTCTGCAATGTCTCAAATTTGGTTTGATGCTGTTGACCATCCCGTCGCTGCAATTCCGGCTTGGGGTCGAACATATCCATCTGACTTGGTCCACCGGTCTGCATCAGCATGATGACCGATCGGGCCTGGGGCACCCGATGACTGAGCCGGGCACTCAGATCACGCCCACGGGGTAGCGCGACCCGCTCCGGCTCATGCGCCGATACCCGGTCCTCTGCCAATAGATGAGACAAGGCGATTCGTCCCAAGCCCAATCCCAAACACGCATCCAACAACAGTGCACGGCGTGAGGCTCGCACGGGGGAATCCGAGGCGCTCGCTGGCTGGGGCTGAATTGGCTGCGTCATGGAAAAGTCTCCAACGACTCGGGCTACTCGGCGCACAAAAACTCACTCGCGTTCAACATCGTATGGCACAGATCGACCCAGGCCTGTGTCATGACCGCATTCGCGGTTCCAGCGGGTAACTGGGGCGTAGCGGTCGCAATCGATTCGGCGGAGGTCCTACGCATCACGAACTCGCGACAGGCGGCAACCTCCCACGCGTCCGGATCGCGGGACATCACGCGGCGAAAGATCCAGTAGATCCGGTCATCCGTTTCCGACGCCGCCTCAGTCGAAAGCGTCCCCAATCGCGCGGCCATCTGCCGGACGAGCGGTTCGTTAAGCATCGCCAAAGACTGCAAGGGGACCGCAGACGCCTCACGCCGAGCACAGGTCGTGGCAATGTTCGGTTGATCAAAAACGGTCATCAGCGAATGGTGGTAGGCCCGACGTGCCACGAGATACACCGACCGGCGATAGGCATCGGCCGGCCGGGACAACTTATCATGGTCGATATCCACATGCCCGTCGGGCGCCGTCTTCATGACCACCGGCGGGCCCCCCATGCTCCCTTGCAACATGCCCGCGACCGCCATGAGTGAATCACGTATAACTTCCCCTTCGAGTCTTCGCAGCGGCATCCGCCACAACAGCAAATTCTGCGGATCGACTTGCATCGGATCCACCCCGGAACTAAATGCAGTATCGGCGAGCGCGGAGGACTGACGGTAAGCCGTCGACGTCATGATCAAGCGTATTAACGACTTCAACTGCCAACCACTCTGCTGAAATTCGACCGCCAACCAATCCAATAGCTCTGGATGAATGGGAGGGGCCCCCTGCAGGCCGAAATTGGCGTCAGGTGCCGCCGCCAACCCCTTGCCAAACAGGTGCTGCCATACACGGCTCACCATCACCCGGGCAACTAGCCCTGCCGCGCGAGTGTCGCGGGCCGTCAGCCAATGAACCAACTCCGTCCGCCGACCGCTCGTTGCCGGGTACGGGGCACGAGGTGCCATCGTGGCCTGCTGGGGATCTTCGCACAACACACGCAAGAACCCCGGCTCGACCTCGTCCCCAGGTGTCTCGTGTTGGCCGCGGCGCAGCAGTCGAGTCGCCGGCGGTGAACCCACATCAAACAGAGCCTGAATCTTACCCCACGAACGCCGTTGGCCCCCGCGCTGTGTCACGGACGCCGCCAGGTGATCCACCCGCTCGCGCTCAGCCGGCGTGAGCGCAGCGCGTATCTCTTCCTCCGTCACTGCGATCGCCTCGCCGTATTTCGCCAATAATTCCTTCTGGGTGGCACTCCGTTTCTTGCCGGGAGTATCCGCTGCTTCGCGAACCTGGTCACGTAAATTCTCGGGGACCACCAGCAGCTTCTGCACGCGCAGCGCCTCAACCCGCGGGTTGCGACTGGACGTGATTTCTTGTTGGAATTCTGACACTTGCCGATCCAGCTCGGCATTGTGCTGGCGGATGGCCTCGACCTCGCGAGCCGGCAGATCGGGAACC
>SXHS01000179.1 GCA_005773145.1 Planctomycetaceae bacterium
ACGGTTGCCCAACGTGGTTCCCGGGAAAATGTGCCTGTCCCCCTCTCGGGGCCCGTTCTCGGCTCAGGTCCGCCACGCGACTTTGTAGCTGCGGCCGAGCGTGACGATTCGCTGCAATAACGCCTCATACGACAGGCCGCCGACTTTGGCCGAGGCCGCAAAATCCTCGCCGTCGGACAGGTCCGGATTCGGGTTCGCCTCCAGCACATAGGCCCTGCCATCGGCCGCCAATCGCAAATCGATGCGGGCGTAGCCCGTCAGGAACAGCGCGCGATAGGTGCGTACACACTGCTTGACAATGGAGGCCATCGCATCGGGTGGCAACTCGGTGGCGGCATGCGTTTCGACGCCCAGCTTCTGCTGATAGCCGGCATCCCATTTGACTTTGGCCGTGGCGATCAGGGGCACTCGGTCGCCCGACTTGGTGAACACCAACTCCCAAATCGGAAACGTTCGCAAACGCTGGTTGCCCAAAATGGCCACATACAGCTCGCGTCCATCGATGTACTCTTCCACCAGCGCGTCCGACTTGACATTCTCGTGGATAAACTGCACACGCTCCTTCAACTTCTCATCGCTTGTCACCAGCGAAGCCTGGGAGATTCCAAACGAGGCTTCTTCGCTGACGGATTTGACCACCTGTGGATATTGCAGCCGCTTGGTTGGTTTGATCGCCCGTGCCATGGGATACACGACGAACTTGGGGGTCAGTATGCGGTGGTACATCAGGATCTGTTTGCACAGCGCCTTGTCGTGCGAGAGCATCAGGCCCCGCGGATTGCAACCGGTGTAGGGTTGCCGAAGCATTTCCAGATAGCTCACCACGTGCTGATCGTAAAGCGAAATGCCGTGAAACTCCTCGAGTAGATTGAAAGCCACGTGAGGCTTCCATTCCTCCACTTCCTTGCGGAGTTTGCCGAGGTCGTCGAACACGCCCAGCGGCCGCGCATCGTGGCCCATGGCGCGGAGCGTGCTGACCACGTCGTACTCGGTCTTCCACTCCAGAATTTGCTTCTCGGTGTGGCCGTCGAGGCTCTCGGGCGGCACGAGATCCTGATGCACGAGCACGAGCACGCGCAGCGGCTTGACATTCAGACGGCGGGGCTTGGCCTTGCTCACAGTCTTACCCGATGGTGTCCACCGTGAAGAAAGTTCATCGTCTGCACCATCACGAGGGCTAGCGCGTCGTTCTTGGCCTGTTCCAACGGACGGCTTAGCCGCAGGTTTAATTCGCGGCAGCGTTCGATCATTCCTCCCAACACCTGGTCGATCGTGTATCGATACTCGCCGGTCCAATAAGCCACGGTCTTACGCAATTCCTCGCGGTGATGCCTCAGGAACATGGCGGCCGACGGCCCGCGGGCATGTTCGGGCGCATCCGAAAACAGCTTCCGCAGGTGCTGATCGTACAGATTCGGCAGATTCATTCCATACTGATCCCGTTTTTCTGAGTAATGTTCGCCCAGTGTCTTGCGCAGCTTACGCAGCGGTTCGACATGCTCCCGCGAGACGACCATCGGCTTGGCGCCGCGAATTTCTTCCATCACATCCGCGACGTATTCAAGTTTCTTGATCACCGGCCAGCCTTCGTACGAGGCCCGCCAGGTCGAGCGAGGCTTGAGCCAAACCGCGAACGTCTCGGCGAAATCCTCGGCCGGGTGAGCCTGCGCGTACGCAGGCTCCAGGTGCAGGACGTAATTCCTGCTGTACGGCTTGGGATAGTAGTGCTCAGGATAGGGCTGCGTATACCTGCCAAACAACTCGCGGTACTGCTTGCGATTGTGCAAGCGATAGGCAGTGTCGATGGCATGCCCGGCCTCATGCCGTAATATTTTCAAGCACCAATCCTCGGTGCCCCCTTCCACCTCCAGCATTTGCTTGCGTTCCAGCCGGGCCAGCCGCGGGTGCGCCAAATAAAAGGGAATCGCCACGCCGGGAATGCCGTCCGGCGAAAACCACTCATGGGACAGCCAGAAGTGCGGGCGAAAGCGAAGGCCCCGGGTATCCAGCTCCTCATGCAACCGTGCAATGCGCTCTTCAAGCGCCGTGCCCTCGATCTGCAATCCCAGATCGCACATCCGGCAGTTCAGCAATTCCTCGTCGGATAAATCTACCCACGCGGGCTGTTGCGGGCGGCTGCGCCGGTTTTTTCGGTGTTGTAGACCGTTAGCAGAATAATGTGAATTCACGATCCGTGGTCCAACTCTTAAGTAAGCGGCCGCTCTCCTCTGTTTCGATGGAGTCACAATTCTAGCACCGCAAGAATGTCCCTGCCTACTCTTGCTGTCCGAGTTATCGACGTTGATTGATCCTCAATGGTGGCAAGCGGTTGCGCGATTTGTAGTGGGAGAAACGCGCTGCTTCGTTGCGGTGCAGGCGACGCGTTTTGTTGCGGGCAATTTTCGCCAGTGTGTCGTGACCGTTGCATCCAGCACGTCTTGCGTGGCGTGCTCGCATGGCTGTGTTCCATGCTGGCAATCTTAGGAGACCATGTCATGGCAAAGGTGCAGGACAAGAAGAAAGAGGAGCGCTGGCGGCGATTAAAGGCCCCGTGATGGGGAAAAAAGCCTGGCTCTTCCTGGGGAACGAATCAGGCAGCGAGACCGCCGCAATCATGTACACGCTGATCATGTCATGCAAGCGCCACTCGATTGATCCCTATGCGTATCTCCTCGACGTGATGGATCGCATCAAGAAATCAACTCTCAAACAGCTCGAATCCCTGTTGCCGGATCGCTGGCTTCCAGCGCATCCCGACGCCTGCCTCGAACAACGAGTGCAAGAGTCCCACGCCGCCGCTTATCGCAAGCGGACACGCCGCGCCGCACGCCGCGCCAAGCTCGCCAAATGCTGACCGGCCTCACGCCACTCGTCAACCAACCGGTCAACCAATCAGTCTCTCTCGAACTGCGCTATCTCAGCGCCTGGGTCTGCCCCAACGCACCACTGCGCCACCGCTAGCGTCGGCCGCCGGATGCAACGGTCACCGTACTAGAATGTTCCCTCGCATGTCCCGAGTGTGGCGGCCAGATGCAAGTGGTATCGTTCATCGAACCGCCTCAGGCGGATGTGATCGAAGCGATCCTCAAGCACTGTGGCTTGTGGCAGTCGCGGACAGCCAGGGCGCCACCCGACGTGGATGAATTGGTGCTC
>SXHS01000180.1 GCA_005773145.1 Planctomycetaceae bacterium
ATCGCCGTAGACCTCGCTGGTGGACGCCTGCAAAACCTTGGCCCCACATCGCTTGGCCATGCCGAGCACGTGGATGGCCCCTAGCACGGATGTCTTAATCGTCTTGATGGGATTGTACTGATAGTGTCCGGGGGCGGCCGGGCAGGCCATGTTGTAGACTTCATCGACTTCCAACCAAATCGGCACCGTGATGTCATGGCGTATGAATTCGAAGTTGGGCCGCGAAAGCAAATGGCTGATATTGCTCTTTTGACTGGTAAAAAAATTATCCAGGCAAATCACATCGTGCCCAGCATCCACCAGGCGTTCACACAGGCGGGAACCCAGAAATCCGGCACCGCCGGTAACCAGGATACGCTTGATTTTGGACATAGGCACCTCAAGGGTTGTGAATTGCGATCGATGGCAGAGTTTCTATCAAATGAAAAAAGATTGGCCCAACATTGCCTCCCGTTTCAACACCGAATCGGTACGGCAGATCGAGCCAACCCCGGTGTATCGTAGGCTAGGCCTTCCAGATTTTTTCCCGACCACTTGCGACGCGTTGGGTGGCGTTGCGAGTGTCCACGACCAAGCGCGAATGTTGCACGATCATGGCGTAGTCGTAGGCCGAGTGGTCGGTCGCAATCAGCGTTACGTCGTGCTGCTTGAGGTACTCGGGTGTGAGCGCCTGGCTGGACAAATCGGGGACTCGAAAATGTCGCATGTGGGGGAGCTTGGGAACATGGGGATCATTGTACGTCAAAATCGCGCCCCGCTCATAAAGCAATTCCATCAGCTTGAATGAAGGGCTCTCACGGGGATCGTCGACATCTTTCTTATAGGCCACACCCAACACGGCGATTCGGGATCCTCGTAAGGGCTTGGTAGCCGCGTTCAGCGCCTCGGTGATCCGACTCACCACATAATGGGGCATGCTGGTATTGATCTCACCCGCCAGCTCAATAAAACGGGTTGGCAACTCATGGCGTCGCGCGAGCCAACTCAGGTAAAACGGGTCGATGGGAATGCAGTGTCCACCCAACCCAGGGCCGGGATAAAAGGCCTGAAATCCGAACGGTTTGGTCTTCGCGGCGTCGATCACTTCCCAAATATCGATGCCCAGACGTTGGAACAACACCTTGAGTTCGTTGACCATGGCGATGTTCACCGAACGGTAGGTATTCTCCAGTATCTTGCACGCTTCGGCGACTTCACAGCTCGACACGGGAATCGTGCGCACAACGGCATGTCCGTAGAGATCGGCGGCCAGCTCAGCACTCGCCGGATCCATGCCGCCCACCACCTTCGGAATCCCGCTGGCGGTGAACTGGGGATTTCCCGGGTCCTCTCGCTCGGGACTGTAGGCGACGAAGAAGTCCGTCCCCAGTGTCAGGCCGCTTTTCAGCAGGATCGGCACCACCACGTCACGAGTCGTGCCGGGGTATGTCGTGCTTTCCAACACAACCAACTGGCCTGGGCGTAGGGTGGCGGCAATCTGCCGCGCCGTCGACTCGACATACTCCAGATCGGGATCGCGGCTTTCAGACAACGGCGTCGGCACGCAAATCAAGAGCGCGTCGGCTTCCGCCAGTCGGCCCATCTCCGCAGTCGGCTGAAACGCGCCGCTGCCAATGCACTGCGAGATCCAAGCTGCATCAATGTGCGCAATGTAACTTTGGCCTGCCAATAAGCGCTTGACCTTTTCCGCATCCACATCGTAGCCGATGGTGCGGAAGCCAGCTGCCACGAAGGCTCGGATCAGAGGCAAACCCACATATCCGAGTCCCACGACCCCGACCACGGCCTTCTTGTCGGCAATAGCCCGTTTTAACGACTCCCGCGATGGCACTGCTGGCATGACGACTCCTAGTGTGACAACGTTCTTATGGCCGGCCGACGATCTGGACACTGCGACGATCTGGACACTGCAACAAGCAGTCGGTATGCTCGGCGCCGACCGGACCCCGGCATCACCGAGTCGCGCTTCGGCAACCTGCAAATCGCCTAAGATTGCTGGTCAAAAAAACCAGGCATCCATTTCGCACATGACCCGACATCATACCTTCCGGCCACTATTACTGTATATGACCATTGCGGGTGCCGCCTCAGCACAGCCGGCCCCCGATGCCCCCTCAGTCCGCATCGAAACTCGGGTTCATCAAGCCAACGGTCCCGCCTTGGCGGTCAATTTAACCATCTTTAGCAAGGACGTCATATACGACTTCGCAGGTCCCGACGAATCCGAAGTCGCTCGGTTCGAGATGCTGACGGGCCAGTTCGTGCTGCTAGACGGAGGACGGCGGGTCCAGACAGACGTCACGAACCAGTTTTTGATGGAATTCGCCACGGCGATCGGGCAGCGGGGGGAACCACCACGGCCATGGCTGCGTCCGTTCGCTCATCCCGATTTCACGGAAACCTACGACGAGAAACTGGGCCAACTGACGCTGGAACAGCCGCAGTTGGTCTACCGGATTCAGACACAACCCGGCCCCGATGCGGCCGTCTTGCGAGCCTACCGACAATTCCATGACAGCTACACCCGCCTCAACGCCATTCGTCCGGGTGGGCTTCCCCCAGCTGCCCGCCTAGCCCTGAATGATGCCCTCGACCGACGAGGTTGCCTGGCCACTCGCATCGAACGCCAGCTGTCGCCTGCTGATCCAGCTTGGATCAGCGAGCATGCCTTTGCATGGCAGTTGTCCGCCCCCGATCACGAACGCACGCAACGTATTGAGGGTTGGCGGCGGACATTTCCTCGCGTTTCCTTGGGGGCGTATCATGCCAAGGAGCCCGCCGCGCCCCGGACGGCAGCGGCACCGGCCCCAGCACCCGCAAAGCCGTAATCTCACGGGAGGTGTTATGATTCTAACCGCGTCCCACCCCCATACTTCAGACAATGGCCAGCCCCCTGGGGCACGCATGGTCAGAACCGCCCCTTTATGGCCTGTCGCGCTGACCTTGGCAGCGGGAACCGTCGCGGTAATAACCTGCGCCGGTTCGGTAGCTGCCCACTCCGGTCAGTTCGCGTTACGCGAGGAAACCGACCGAGTCACCGTCGAATGGGACGGGCAACTGTTTTGCCAATATCACGTGGATGTCGGCGGCAAGCCGGTCATCTGGCCGCTGATTGGCCCCACGGGGCACAACGTGCTGCGCGGCTTTCCACTCGCCAACCCGGCACCCGGCGAGCTACGCGATCATCCACACCACCGCGGATTGTGGTTGGGGCATGCCCAACTCAATGGGATCAATTTTTGGGACGAATCGGACAAGGCCGGACGGGTCGTGCACCGGTCCTTTCAGGTACTTCAAGGAGGAGCCAACGCGCGGATCGTGGCCGCGAATGACTGGCTTGATTCCGAGGGAAGTCGGATCCTATCCGAAGTACGTACCCTGACCCTGGGGGCCACCCCGAACCAACGCTGGGTCGACTACGATATTGCGATCCATGCCACTGATGGACCTGTGAACTGGGCCAACACCAAAGAGGCACTCTTTGCCCTGCGACTGGCCACCGGACTTACGGTAGACGCGGGCCAGGAAGCTGTCATCCTCAATAGTGCTGGGGACCGCAATCAGTTGGCCTGGGGCAAACCAGCTTCCTGGGTCGACAGCTCCGGGCAGATTGGCGACCAGGCGTGCGGCGTGGCGATCCTCAACCATCCCGCGAGTTTTCGCTACCCGAATCGATGGCATGTGCGAACCTACGGACTACTAGCGGCCAATCCGTTTGGCGAGCGTTTTTTTCGCAATCAGGCTGATTACGATGCCTCGTATGAACTCCCGGCCGGTCAATCGCTCTCGCTGTACTTTCGCATTCTATTGCACCGTGGCAATGCTCAGTCCGGGCATGTGTCCGAAGCGTTTACGGAATACGCACGCTGCGTTAAGCCCAGCACCGGCGACGGGGGTTAGTCCAGGCACACATTAGTCCCGGCACACAACCGACCGCCGGCGGCGCGCGACGGCTGGTTCGGCCGCAGCTAGTCGACCGCGTCAGACTCCTCCGCACGCTCAAATTGGCCGCTTAGGGTCAACACCAGTCGCCGCCGGCCCCCCTGATCGCGGTGCTCGCAGAGATAAATACCCTGCCAAGTCCCCAACAACAACCTGCCTGCCCCAACGGGAATCGTCACGGAACTGCCCATCAGGCTCGCCTTCACGTGCGCTGGCATATCGTCCGGCCCCTCCTGGCTGTGGCGGTAGGGCCCCGACTCAGGCACGAGATCGTTGAGGGATTGCTCCAAATCAGCCGCAACGTCCGGGTCGGCGTTCTCATTGATCGTCAGGGAGGCAGACGTATGTTGGATGAAGACGTGCAACAAGCCCGCCCGACACGCTCGAATCGTCGGCATTCGCTCGACTAGTACGTCCGTTATCAGGTGCAAGCCTCGTCGTTGTGCTGGTAACACGACCGTTTGCTGGTGCCAATGCATCGATCTCACTCCCCTCCCATGGAACAACAGACGCCGACTGGGCAACTTGGCGAAACGCGGGGAAGTCTACCATTTGCACGAGATTCCCCCAGCCCTTCGTGAAATTCTGTAGAAATTTTCCCGACCAATATAGTTGACTTTGGTGTGTATTCGACAATAATGAAGTATCCCATTTGGACGCGTACAGCGGCCCAGCCCACCTGCGATGGGGTGCCGTTCCCCCCGTTTTGCGGCACCCGGAGAATTGCGATAGCAAGCCTACGACGAGGGAGTGTGCTGCGTGCCCTGGCTGTTTGTGTCCCCCACCATAGATGTGTCACCTGTGATGCCCTTCGGTGACTAGACATGTCGCGATGAAACGCACGTGTCGCGATGAAACGCACGTGTGGCGATAAAACGCACGAGGCGGGCCGTTCGTGGCGGATCCGCCCGCAGGGGCGGGCAATACGAGACGCATTTTACTTACTTACGAAATCTAAATCTACTGGAACCATTGGTTTGACAAGTCTGAGACTTGTCATGGAGTTAACAACCTCGGTACGTATTCGGGAGGTCGCAGGAGTCCTATGCAGAGCCAAAGAATCCGCAATGTGTTTGATGCCATTCTCAAGTACGGACACGACGAGGATTTTGTGCCACTGGTATCCGATGAGTTCACTTCAACCGATGCTCCTGCCGGCTCGGTCGCAAAAATTGAGGTGCTGCGTCGGCGAGTGGAGATGGGCATGCCCCTCTGGCACCAAGAGGATCGCCTGGACTACTCGGGCCTGACCGGCGCCGTGCGCCCACGCGAGTGATGGCCGCCCACGCGAGTGATGGCCGCCAGCCCGGTCGCATGAGACGCCTAGATATTTAGACGACTGTAATTCTCTAGGGACTCTAAATTCTCTAGGGACTTTATTCTCAGGGGGGGCCCGCCGCGGTGCAGGCCCCCCTCGTTTTCGCTATTCCCGTCTCTAAGATCCGGCCTCAGCCTGGCCAAGCTGCGTGTGCCGATCCAGTTCCTCTCGCAAAACCACCACTTCCGGGGGCGCTTCGATTCCGATGCGGACTCGATCGCCAGATACTCTCACCACCGTGACGACAATCGAGTCGCCCAGTTTGATTCGCTCAGACTGTTTTCTTGATAGAACTAGCATATCTTCATCCTCCGATATGGGCAGGAGTGTGTGGAATGTTTGATCATAAATTCACGCGGTCAATTGCGGGGCTCGTGCCAAAACGGTTCTACGAAATCGCTGGCCTAGGTGGCCGTAAAACAAAATGGTGTTGCCGTCGGTTTCCCATATGGATGTATAAGTGACGTTTCGCGGGCCGTGCAGGCAGAAGTACATGCCGCAGGGCCGTCCGCCTCGATTGAGAATACGCTCCGTCATGGGAAATACGCCCGGTTCTAGTTGCTCATGCTCGCACAGGATTTGGTAAACTAAATTTCTTAGCTCAGCGACGTTCTGAATCTCAATTTCCGTAGCTAGCATCGTGGTTCCATTCTCCTCGATGTTCTAGGTCGTCGGGTTGTTCATTAGTCTCCAGCTCGGGTCCATCCCTGGGCTCAACAAGGCCGAACGCCAATCCATCTCGCGTCAGACCAAAACCATGTCAGGCCAATACTCGCCGGCTGGACTGGGCCCCGTCGTGCTGCCCGTCATTCCCACCCGTCGGGTAACCGCCAACGGTAATTACTATCGGCAACTTAGGGTATCTGCGTTTACTGGATGGCCTAAGAAAACTAGATGGACTGGGAAGACATTGCCGCCTAGTGGAGTGACGGAGTGATCCAAGGCGTGGACGATTCCAATTGGAGCAAGCGGCTTGCCGACTCACGATGCGACGATGCGGAAAATGTCCATGCCGAATACGATGACCATCAGCGACAGGATAAAGGCCAACCCCAGGACGGTCAGGCGAACGGCAATCCGTTCGTTGACGGGTTTCCCCATGATCCCTTCGTAAGCCAAAAACAGCATATGGCCACCGTCCAAGACGGGAATGGGCAAGAAGTTCAACACGGCCAGGTTGGCACTAAGCATCGTGAGAAAAACCAGCAGTCGGGAAATACCGTGTGAGGCTTCACTGAATGCAGCACTGGCGATCGTCAGCGGCCCGCCTAGACTGCGAAAGGTGTCCTTGATGCGCTGCAGCACCACCACGACTTGTAGGAGTCCATCCTTCGTTTCTCGAATACCCAGCTGGAAGGCCTCTCCCCATGTATCCGCGTGAAGGGACTCGGTTAGCTGCGAGAAATTGAGACCACGCTGTGTGTGAAACCAGTCGTCAACCGGGCTCGGCACCAGCGTCGCCTTGTGGGGAACATCCCCCCTCCGGTAATCGAGTTGGACACGAACCTTCGGAGCGGCGACTTGAAGGGCCCCAAAGATCGAAGGCCAGTTGTGTTCCGGGGCGAGCTCCATCGATTTGCCGCTAGCGGGAGCCATATACTTGGCTTGCGGATCCTGTGCGTCGGGGTCCGGCAGGAAAGCGACGGCCGTGACGACATCGCCGACTTGAATCCCCGCTTGCGCAGCGGGGCCATTCGGCTCTATCTGTTGCACAACTTCGGTGACATCGTAGGCGATCCCCAGCGCATCGACCGGCCATGGCGTTCCGGGAGGAGTCAGCGGAGAGGCAAACGCCAACGGCGCTCGCGGTGTGACGGTCACTGGAACGCTTTCGATGACTTGTTTCTTGTCAACCGTCGGCGCCTGATCGCTGGGTCGGTCCACGGTCAACGTAACGGCTTGACCCTCGCGCTGCCGCATTTGGTTAGCAAAACGCATCGGATCAGCAATGGGTTGTCCATCACATTCACGGAGCACATCGCCGACCTGCAGGCCGGCCTCCGCTGCAGGGGAACCGGAACGAATGGACCGGATACTCCCCATGCTGAGTGTCATCCCCAGATCCCTAATAGGCTGGGGATTCAGCACGGCGGTCGCATCGCGAGTGCCGCGGTCAGCCGGATCCGGCGTTACCGTACCGTCGGCGCTCGATTTTCCTCGCTGCACATGCAGGGTCACAGGCTGGTCGGGGGTTTGCGCCAGTATCCGATCCAAGTCGGCGGCCGACGCGACGGCGGTTTTCTGTCCCAGACATTCAGCCGAGACAACGGTGTCTCCGCCAACCAATTTTGCGTCGTGGGCAGGAGAATCGCTGAACGTTGGCTGATCGTCGCTCAATTGGTTACTCAAAGCACTGGTGATGCCAATGGTCGGAAGGTCCGCAGAACCTTTACTGGGGCGCACGGTAATCCATTCCTCTTCGCCGGTGGCGCGGCGCACCAACAAGTCCAGGTCGGCATCGGCGCCCGCGGTGAAGACCTTGATGCGCAGATCTTTTTGGAAGCGCAATTTCTCATTAGGCTGACCATCGCGGCCGATTTGGATCACGCGGTCACCGGGGCGCATGCCTTGTTGCCAGGCCGACTGGCCGGCCACGGTTGCCCCCACAATGCAGGGAATATGAGAAACGCCCATGCGGTAGGCTATGGTGGCAAAAACCACTGCAAAAATCAGGTTCATGATCACGCCGGCCGAAATGATGGCCATTCGCTGCGGCACGGTCTTGGCCGGGTAGCTACGCGGGTCCAGTTCATTGGCGTTCACCCCGGCCGCTGGGGTGGTCGTCGGCGCGGCGTCGGGCGAAGTTGGCTGGCGGATCCGTTGGGCCTCGGCTTCGGCGTTGGCCGGGTTGTCATCTTGCCCCAGCATTTTGACGTAGCCGCCGAGTGGCAGGATGCCGATGCCGTATTCGGTTTCCCCCCATTGACGGCGAAAGAGTGTTTTGGGGAGTTGCCAAGGTCCGATTTTTATGGGCACATCAAAGCCAACGTAGAACTTTTCACACTTAACGCCGCATGCTTTTGCGACGAGGAAGTGGCCAAGTTCATGTACGAATATGACGAGTCCCAGACCGAAGGCGGCCTTTAATATCGACAGCCAGACGTTAAGATCCAGCCAACCGGCCGAGCTAGCGGCCATCATCAGGCACAAATCCACTTCGAAACCTCCTGACGCGCCCAGGCATCCAGACGCAATAGTTGCTCCAAGCTGGGATGAACTTCAAAGGTATGTTGTTGCAGCACCGATCGACACGCGGGAACGATTTCCGTGAAACGCAGATCTCCCTCGAGAAACAAGGCCACCGCCGCCTCATTGGCCGCGCTGAGGACAGCGCCGGCGGTTCCGCCCAGGCGTGCTGCTTCGTGTCCCAATGACAAGGCTGGAAAACGCTGCGGATCGGGCGGGTAAAAATCCAGTTCCATCATGTGTGACCAATCGAATTGCAGCGCGGGGCCCGTCCAACGTTCGGGGAAACTTAGAGCGTACTGGATTGGCAGTTTCATGTCGGGGGGGCTCAGTTGGGCCATCACGCAGCCGTCGCAGAACTCCACCATGGAATGCACGATCGATTGAGGGTGGACCACCACAGCGATTTGATCGGCTGGCACGTCGAATAACCAACGGGCCTCGATGATCTCCAACGCCTTGTTCATCATGGTAGCGGAGTCGATGGTAATCTTTTTGCCCATGGCCCAAGTGGGGTGCGCCAGGGCTTGTTCTACAGTAACGGCAGCCATTTGCTCAGCCGAATGCCGTCGAAAGGGGCCTCCGCTGGCCGTCAGCACGAGGCGGCGCACCTGTTGGCGGTTTCCCGCCTGCAAAGCCTGAAAGATCGCACTATGCTCGCTGTCGACGGGGAGGATGGTGGCGCCGTTTTGCCGGGCCAGATCCATCATCAGCGGCCCAGCGGCTACCAGTGCCTCTTTATTCGCCAACGCAACCCGTTTGCTGGCCCGCACAGCAGCCCAAGTTCCCCGCAGGCCCGCCATGCCGACCATGGCCGCAACCACAATATCGACCTCGGGATCTGCCACGAGACGCTCGACCCCCTCGTCCCCCACGAGCAACTCGGTTTCCGGTGGGAGGTCCCCCCAAGCGAATTGGCGGGCCAAATGAGGATCGGTGGCGACAAGCCAGCGCGGCCGCACATGCCACGCCTGGCGCAGCGCCTCCTCGAGTCGAGAATTGGCCGTCAGTCCGAATGGCCGGAGCCGTCCGCGCGAGGCGGCGATGACGTCCAGGGTGCTACGGCCGATACTACCGGTCGACCCCAGGACCGCGACGTTAATGACTCCGTTGGCCATGAAAAGCGAGCATCGATTCTAAGCGAGGGTCCAAATCGGGACTAACGGCAATCCCAGTTAGGCCGACTCCACGGCCGTTTCTAATGGGTTCGTGCCTGGCATCTCGTAACGGCCGGCCCAGGCCAGCTATAATCAGGATAGCCAACGGACGGCGTCACGTCTGTACCCATCTCATGGAGTCGGCCAGATGACGGATGAATCGCAAGTCGAACGCCGCCGCAACAACGGCAAGGGCGGAAATGGCAGCTACAACATCGCGTTCTACGCCATCATCGCTTCCACGGTGGCGATGATCGCCGTTGTCTTTGCACTGGGCATCGGCGGTGACCAGATGTCCTTTGATGATCTGATGCGGCTGATCGCCGATTCGGCCCCTGCGGCCGGCACGGCAGCAACCGCGCCCGAGGTCGAGGTCGCAACACCGCGTGGTCGCGTGGTCTATCGCAAGCTGGATGACTTGCGGATCGGCCCGACCACTGTGTCGGGAAAGGTCGAACGCCAGTTGCCCGATGCGCAAAACCCCGAGGATCGGGCCCCGAAGACGGTGAGCTTTTGGACAAACAAGAGCGATTCTTCCGAGGTCGACCGCCGTTTGTTGGATGCCCTGGCGAAGGCAAGTCCCAAGATTCATCACGACTTCGTCCCCACGCACGGATTCTGGAAGGCCTATGGCCCTGCCCTGTTCGTCAGCTGCATTTTGGTTTTTCTGTTCATTTTCATGATGCGCAAGTTGGCCGGGGCCGGTTCCCCCATGGCATTCGGCCGAAGCCGCGGACGATTGTATGCGCAGGAGGACCTGGGGGTAACCTTTGACGATGTCGCTGGGATACAAGAGGCCGTGGAGGAGGTCAAAGAGATTGTCGACTTCCTTCGCTCGCCCGAAAAGTATCAACGCTTGGGAGGCCGGATCCCCAAAGGCGTTTTGTTGGTCGGCCCACCTGGAACGGGAAAAACCCTGCTGGCCCGCGCGATTGCTGGTGAAGCCGGGGTCCCCTTCTTTAGCCTTTCCGGTTCCGATTTTGTGGAAATGTACGTGGGCGTGGGCGCCAAGCGTGTACGCGAGCTTTTTGAATCGGCGCGCAAACACAAGCCTTGCCTTCTCTTTATTGACGAGATTGACGCGGTGGGACGCTCCCGCGCCACCAACGCGCACGGCGGCAACGACGAGCGTGAACAAACCCTGAACCAGATGCTGGTGGAAATGGACGGGTTTGTGGGGAGCGAGGGCGTGATCGTGATCGCGGCCACCAACCGCGTGGACATTGCCGGCGCCTTGTGAGGCAACGAAGTACTGACCGAAAGCATCGTCAATTGTTTGCCAATCGATCAACTGGGCTAATTGGTACAGCTCGTGACGGG
>SXHS01000181.1 GCA_005773145.1 Planctomycetaceae bacterium
CGATATCGCGGGGCGATTCGTCGGCGAGTTGGCTTAGTTTGGGTTTCCGCCGCTGGGTTCGGTCGTTACGATGTCTGGGTATGACGATCCCATTCCGCATTTCTTGCGCGGCCCTAACACTTGCCGTCGGCGTGTTCTCGATATTTCCGTTGGCGTCCCGGGCTAACGAAGCGACCGTGATAATCCGCGGTGCCCGCGTCTTGGATGTTGCCGAAGGTCGCATGCGAGAGCCATGCGACGTGGTGATTGCGGGGGATCGTATTGTTTCCGTGGAAGCCGCCAGCGATAAGGACGCTGGGTTGCCAGCCGATGTGGAAGTCCTGGATGGTCGCGGTCGATATTTGATACCCGGATTGATGGATGCGCATGTGCATCTGATCCATGTCTTGGATTTCGCGCATGTCACGGCAAGTGAGATCTTGCCGCTCTTCTTGGCTGCGGGCGTGACCTCGGTGCGCGACACGGGGGATGAGGTCGTGGCGTTGATGGCGGTCGTGCGCGGCGCCGAGTTATTGCCGGCCCGTTTTCCGCGCATATTTCCCTGTAGTCCGCTCATCGACGGCGATCCGCCGATTCATGCTGACATTGGCCGCGCGATCACGGACCCAGGACAGGTCCCCGCGTTCGTGCAGGATATGGCGAGATGGAACATCCGCACGCTCAAAATCTACGCAGGGACGCCGCGCGAGATCGGCAAATTGGTCATCGAGGCTGGACACCAACATCAGATGATGGTCACGGCACACCTCGGTCCCTATCAAGCACAAGATGCGGTGGCGGACGGGATCGACTGCCTGGAGCACATCTGGTCGGTGTTCAACTATGTCATCCCCGAGGATGTAAAAAAAGTTCCTGGTCACCGCGCGACGGTGGATTTCAATCAGCCCCTGGCGCAAGAATTGATCGCGGAATTGGCGAAACGGCAGGTGATGGTCGATCCCACATTGACCGTGTTCCGCAACATGATTCTCCTACCAGACTTGGCAGAAGTTCATCACCATCCCGACAACGCGACCGTCCCCGAGCGGCTGCGTGAATTCTGGCCGCGGTGGACGCAATTGCCCAATTCCCCCTTGGCCGAACGCCGCGGGGAGTTGGGCAAGTACCGGGAACTGACGGGCCTCCTGCATCAGGCCGGCGTGCCGCTCTTGGCCGGTACGGACGCGCCCGAACCGAATGTCCCGCCGGGCTTCTCCTTGCACCAAGAGCTGGAATTATTGGTTGAATCTGGGCTATCGCCGGCAGCAGCCCTGCGAGCAGCCACCATGCAGAATGCGGCGGCCGTTCAGCAACAAGCTCATTTAGGCCAGATCACACCCGGTCGATTGGCCGACCTGGTCCTGCTGGAGAAAAACCCTTTGGAGGATATCCGCAACACTCGCTCCATCGTGTACGTCGTGCGCGGCGGACACGTCACGCGCCCCGAGGACTTGCTGCGGCTTGTGCCGACGAAGTAGCTCAGGACAGGTTTCACGCTGAGGCGCAGGGGGAACAGGCGGTATTGCCGCGTCTCTGCGTGAGACAACATGCGTCCGATGTCTAGCAGCTGGCCTGTTCAATTCTCGGGGAGTTGATGGCCGAGTTTTTCGCGCTTTGTGGCGAGATATTGGGCGTTGAATTCATTGGCGGCGGGGAGGATGGGTACTTGATCGACAACCATCAAATCGAATCCACCGTAAATGAACGCATCGGTTTTCTTGGGGTTGTTGGTAAGCAGACGGACGCGATCGAGTCCCAGATCCTTGAGGATTTGGATCCCGATACCGTAGTCGCGTATGTCCGCCTTGTGGCCCAGTGCCATGTTGGCCTCGACCGTGTCGAGCCCCTGGTCCTGTAGGGCGTAGGCCTTTAGTTTTTCGATCAGTCCAATACCGCGTCCTTCTTGGGGGAGGTAGACCAGGACTCCGGCACCGTCGCGGCTGATCATCTCCATGGCTAGTTGCAGTTGGTCGCCGCAATCGCAGCGCAGGGAGTTGAGCAGATCGCCGGTGAAGCACGACGAGTGGAGTCGCGCCAGGGGTGCGGCACAGCGAGTCAGGTCACCGAACACCAGGGCGAGCGGTTGTTGCGATTCGTACTGAACGCCGTAGGCGATGATGCGAAAGGGGCCGTATTTCGTGGGCAGGTCGGTCTCGGCCAATCGATAGACGAGTCGTTCGCTGCGTCGTCGGTAGCGGATCAGTTCTTCGACGGTAATCAGGGGCATGTTCCACTGTTCGGCCATGCGCATCAGTTCCGTGCGACTGGCTCGATCCCCCGTTTCGTTGAGGATTTCGCACAGTACGCCCCCCGGGCGCATGCCGGCCAGGCGCGCCAGATCCACTGAGGCCTCGGTATGTCCGGCTCGTCGCAGCACGCCCCCTTCCTTGGCGATGAGGGGGTCCACGTGCCCTGGACGCACGAAATCGGCGTGGGTGCTATTCGGGTCGATGAGCGCGCGTATGGTGCGGACTCGCTCGTCGGCCGTGATGCCCGTGTGGACGGTGTGGTGGTCGACGGTGACCGTAAAAGCGGTGCGGTGCGAATCGGGATGGCTCTCCACCATCAGCGGCAATTGCAACCGCTGAGCCGTCTCGGGGAGCAGGGCGATGCAGATGCGCCCTTTGCCGTGGATCAGCAGAAAGTTCAAGATCTCGGGGGTGATCGATTCGGCCGCGCAGATGAAGTCCCCCTCGTTCTCACGATCTTCGTCATCGAGCACAATGACGAGTTCGCCGCGACGCATCGCGGCCACCGCCTTCTCGACCGAGGCAAAGGTGTCGGACGGTGGCGTGTTGGCGAGTGGTGTTTCAGGGGGGGACATGGCGGTCTGCTCGTGGTCGGGGAGAATTGTCGTATTATAGGGTGTACCAAGTGGCCACCACAACCGAGGCGAGGAAAGGATATTGGGCATGTTGGACGCGGAAGAGTACATTGAACAGGCCCATTTCTTCGGCAAGTTGGCTGAGGCAATTGACGATAACCGGCCACTGCAAGACATCTTAACGACGCTCCGCGAGGAGGCGTTGGCCACGACGAAACTCCCCATGGCCATCGATTTCTTGCGATCAGAGTTGCTCCACGCGGGGGGGATCGGTGCGGGAGTGGATCGTCTTGGCCACTATTTCGCGCCGTTTCAGGGTTATGTGGTGCGGGAGGCGGAGCGTGATGAGGGCCGCTTCGATCTGCGTGTGGGGCTACGCATTCTCCAGCACCAGGCGGACTATCGGGCCCGCGGAGCGTCCACAGCCGGTCTGTTCATGTTCCAGCTGGAAGCCCTCTGTCGCAACCGCCTGAGCTACGACGCCGGCCTGGAGGCAGTGGCACAGGATCCGGCCTTCGATGATCGTTGGCGCGACTGGATTCGGGAAGTGCGGCGGCAAATCGGCCTGATCGACTTGGCCGATCTGATTTATCTGCGCAGTGAGTATCATGAGCAGCGCTTAGCCCAGCGGGGCGAGCGGCCGGCCGCGATGCCCGCGACGCTCTTCGGTGTGCGCGAGGGACGGATTGCCTGGGCCACCCGGGGCAAAGACCCGCTGCTCCTGTTCTCAGCCTTGCAGCGGCAATTGGGCTATCCGACCGTGCCGCGTACCGAGCCGGTCGATAGCACGACCCAGTTGATTCCTCAGCTGGTCCGACGGATCGAGCGGCTAGAAACCCGCCTCAAGCTGTTTGAGGACGAACAGCAGCAAGGCATCGACATCACCAAGTTCTACGGCCCCCCGGAGTCGGGTTGAGGTGCCCCGGCACCCGGCCGTCGCCTCGCCGCCGTTCACTCGCGGGGCCCCTCCCGGCTGAGGTCGGCAGTCCGAGCGGGGGGCGCGTCACGGGCACGCAGAAATTGCCATATTGCTCGGTTGCCGATCCTGGTATGGTTAAGGGGTACTGGCGGTCAAGGACTTTGGGCGAAGTGATGGAGTTAGACAAGCTGTGACGGCTTGTCTGGATGGTCCCGGGCTGATAGACCTGATAGAGATGGTCGGGGGAGCGAGATGGCCTTTGAACTGCACTTGGATACCGAAACAGTGGAGCACGTGCGGCCAGCGCCGGCGTTGATCGTGTCACCCGACGCTGAGCTTCTGGAAGTTATGAGCCTGATGCGCAGGGACCGTATGGGCTGCGTGTTGGTTTGCCGTGACGGCGTGCTGGAGGGTCTGTTTACGGAACGCGATGCCTTGGGGTTGATGGCGGTGACGGCGGATTGGGAGGTGAGCATTTCCCGCGTCATGACGCGAAATCCCGTCACGGTGTTGGTAAGTGATACGGTGGGCGCCGCGATCCAGAAGATGTCGCAGGGAGGCTATCGGCGATTGCCGGTTGTCGATAACCATCGTCGTGCCGTTGGTCTGTTGAAGGTCTCCACGATTCTGGATTACCTGGTTCAGCACTTTCCCGCGTTTGTTTACAACCTGCCCCCCAATCCCCACCATGCCATGCAGAGTCGCGAGGGAGCTTAATCGCGAAGAACCCGATCGTTCAACGTTCTTGGTGTCACTTTAAAGACTGGAAGTTTCGAATTCGCCGGAGCAGAGCAGAAAAGTTATGTCCACGACCACTGCGGGAGCAACCGCTTCGTCTACGTCACCAACTTCTAAGCCCGTAGTTACTCTGAAAGGGGCGACTGTTCGCTTCGCGGGGGACTCTGGGGACGGCATGCAATTGGCTGGCATGCAGATGACCAACACGTCGGCCTTGGCGGGAAACGATATCGCAACGTTTCCGGACTTTCCCGCCGAGATTCGCGCGCCGCGCGGCACGCTGGCGGGCGTCAGCGGCTACCAGCTGCATTTCTCCTCCACGGAGATTTTTACGCCCGGTGACGACCTGAATGCGCTCGTCGCAATGAACCCAGCGGCACTCCAGACCAACCTCAGCGACCTGCATGACGGCGGGCTGTTGGTGGTCAATCAGGAAGCGTTTGACGAAAAGGGCATGCGGCAGGCCGGCTACGCCCAGAATCCCCTGGAGGACGGCAGTCTGAGAAAGTATCAGCTGTTTACCGTCCCCATGACCTCCCTGACGCGCCGCTCCGTCGAGGGGCTCGGCCTCAGTCAGAAGGAAGCGGATCGCTGCCGAAATTTCTTGGCGATGGGACTGGTGTATTGGCTCTATGGTCGCAGCTTGGACCCGACCTTGCGATACATTGAGTCCAAGTTTGGCGGCAAACCCGACTTGGCGGAAGCTAACGTGCGGGCGCTGAAGGCCGGTTACAACTATGGTGAAACGACCGATGCGTTTGTCAGTAGCTATCAGGTGGATCGTGCCCGCCTGAAGCCCGGCCGCTATCGTAACATGACCGGCAATCAGGCTCTGGCGTGGGGATTGATGGCAGCCGCAAAGCTGAGTAACAAAGAAATGTTTCTCGGGTCGTATCCCATTACTCCGGCCAGCGATATCTTGCATGAGTTGAGTCGATACAAGAACTTTGGCGTACGCACGTTTCAGGCGGAAGACGAGATTGCGGCGATCACCGCCACGATCGGTGCCGCCTTTGGTGGCGCGATGTCACTCACCACTTCCAGCGGCCCTGGCATCGCGCTCAAAGGCGAAGGCATGGGGTTGGCCGTGATGCTGGAATTGCCGATGATCATCATCAATATTCAACGTGGTGGTCCGAGTACGGGACTCCCGACCAAGACGGAACAGTCCGATCTGTTCCAGGCCGTGTTCGGCCGCAATGGTGAATGTCCCATGCCCGTCATCGCGGCTCGCAGTCCCGCCGATTGCTTCGACTTGGCCCATGAGGCTTGGCGGATCGCGACCCGCTACATGACCCCCGTGATGTTGTTGTCCGATGGCTACATCGCGAACGGTTCGGAGCCTTGGTTGATCGCCGATGTCGACAAAATGCCGAAGATCCCGGTCTCGCATCCCGGACCACAGGAAGGGGACGAACCGTACTTGCCCTACGCCCGCGACGAACGGTTGGCCCGACCTTGGGGTATTCCCGGGACCCCCGGCCTGATGCATCGCATTGGCGGCTTGGAAAAACAGGATATCACGGGGAATGTGAGCTACGATCCGGCGAACCACCAGCACATGGTGAACCTGCGGGCTCGTAAGGTGGCCAACGTGGCCTTGGAACTCCCCCCCCAAGAAGTTTTTGGACCCGAGCGCGGATCGCTGCTGGTGCTCAGCTGGGGCGGGACCTATGGGGCTTGCCTCACGGCCGTGCAGGCCGCACAGGCCGAGGGTTTAACGGTGGCCCACGCCCACCTGCGTTACATGAATCCCTTCCCGCGCGATCTGGGCGACATCATGCGACGTTACGATCGCGTCTTGGTCCCGGAACTGAACTTGGGCCAATTGCGGCAGCTGATTCGCGCGGAGTACCTAGTTCCCGCCGTTGGACTCAATAAGGTCGAGGGCAAACCGTTTGCCGTATCGGAGGTGCTGGCCAAGATTCGCGAATTGGCCCCCGCGTCCAAGTCGTGAGTCCCAATCAGACAGATTTGAGATTTTTTTACCAGCATTTTTGCCACCCAGCAATAGAGCGAGACCCATGTCGACTGAATTGCCCGTACTGACCGCCAACGATTTTGCAAGTGACCAAGATGTCCGCTGGTGTCCTGGTTGCGGTGACTACTCCATTCTGGCTCAGATGAAAAAGATGCTGGCCACGCTGAGTATTCCGCGTGAGAAAATGGTGTTTGTGTCGGGCATTGGCTGTTCCAGCCGATTTCCTTACTACATGAATACCTATGGCATCCATAGCATCCATGGGCGAGCGCCAGCCGTGGCAACGGGGTTGAAGTCGGTGCGACCCGACCTGACCGTGTTTGTGATCACGGGGGATGGGGACGGGCTGAGCATCGGTGGCAATCACCTGATGCACACCATCCGTCGCAATTTGGACATCAACATTATTCTCTTTAATAATCGCATCTACGGCTTGACCAAGGGGCAATACTCCCCCACCTCTCCGAAGGGAAAAGTCACCAAGAGTACTCCCATGGGGGCTATCGACAATCCGCTCCATCCCCTTTCCATCGCCATCGGGTGCGAGGCAACGTTTGTGGCCCGTTCGATCGATGTTCATATCAAGCACTTGGAGATGGTGTTGCGGCGCGCTGCCGAACATCGAGGAACATCGTTTGTCGAGGTCTATCAGAACTGCAACGTCTTCAACGACGGCGCGTTCGACTATGCCACGGATCGCAAGATAAAAGATGATACGATCGTGGAAATTGAACACAACAAGCCCTTGATCTTCGGCAAGAACCGAGACAAGGGGATTCGCCTCAATGGACTGGAACCGGAAGTCGTCCAACTCGGAGGCGCCATCAAGGAAGACGACTTGCTGTTCCACAATGAGCTTGCGGAAGAGCCCAGCCTGGCTTACTTGCTCAGTCGCATGCGACACCCAGAGTTCCCCGAGCCCATGGGCGTGCTGCGCGCCGTTGATCGGCCGCGTTACGACGACGAGCTCAACAAACAAATCACGGTCGCACGCGAACAACGTGGTGATGGCGATATGAATGCCCTTTTCCGCTCCGGCGAAACATGGACGGTATCATGATTTGTCCTTATTGCACCTTCTCGAACATTGAAGGGGCGGACTACTGCGATCGGTGTGGGCAAGGGCTCTCCGATCTGCATCTTCCCTCCCCTTTGACTAAAGTTGAGCGGAGCTTATTGAAGGACCGAGTCGAGGTATTGGATCCCAAGAAACCGATCACCGTCCCCCCCGATATGCCCGTGAGCCAAGTGTTGCAATTGCTGGTCGAAAACGGAATCGGCTGCGTGATCGTGACGGACGCTGGACGCACGGTCGGCATTTTCAGCGAGCGCGACGCGCTCATCAAACTCAATACTGCCTGCGGCGACTTGGCCGACCAGCCCGTATCTCAGTTCATGACGGCCAACCCGCAAGTGCTCAATTCCGGTGCCAAGATCGTATTTGCCGTGCGCGCGATGAGCCAAGGCAGTTATCGGCATGTCCCCGTTGTCGATGAGACCAATCAACTCACGGGCATCGTCTCGGCACGCGATATTCTTCGTTACCTCACCGCTCGCATGCAGTGACAACCGCCTCGGGCTCCGAGGGGCAAAGCGCCGCCGTTTGCATAGCTCAGTTCATTGGACTGGGTATTGTGTCCATATTGGCGTGGTCGGGTCGACCTAGTATGCTAAAGAGGAGATATTTGTTGGGGATTACCGCTGCGGCGGCTGAGGTGCCGAGAGCGGTCCAGTCCAGGCCTAGGCGGGTCGTCCGGCCGTTGGTGGATTTGCCATGAGCCTCTGGAAAATTGCTTGGCGCAGCGTGCAACAGCGAGCGGTTGCATCGTCTCTCACCACCCTTTCACTGGCGCTGGGCGTGATGTTGGTGGTCATGGTCCTGCTCGTATTGGGGGCGATCACGGAATCCTTCCGTAGCAATGCCAGCCTCGGTTTCAACATGGTCGTCGGGGCTAAGGGGGGGTCGCTGCAGTTGGTCCTCAATTCGTTGTACTATCTCAGCCAGCCGGTAGAAAACATCCCCTACGAATTCTACGAAGAGTTCTTGCCGGCGGCACAGCGTGAGGATGCCAAGGATGGACGCTACGCTGTCTATACCAGCTTGGCCGTGCCGATTTGTATGGGGGACTATTTTGGCTCGTTTCGCGTCGTCGGCACGACCCCTCAGATGTTCGACAACTTTGTCTTCGACATGGAACGCGATCGCAAGTACGAGTTCGCGCAGGGGCGCAATCTGCAGGTTCATAGCAACGAATACGGGTATTTCGAGGCCGTGGTCGGGGCGACCGTTGCTCGGAAGAATCGGCTAAAGGTCGGTCAGGCAATCGCTCCCACGCATGGTGTTGCCGGAGAAAAACATGACGAATTTTATGTCGTCGGAATCTTGGCACCGACCGGTACGCCCTGTGACCGTGCGGTCTTCGTCAACATGGAAGGTTTCTTCCTACTGGACGGACACGCTAAGTCGGCGTTCCCCCCGATAACGGTTGCTGCGACCGAGCCCGTTGGCACGGTACTCAACCAGATGCTCGATCGCGGTGGTACCAGTTCGGCCATTGTCGTGGACCAGGGCCGAACCCTCGGGACGCTGGGCGTGCGTGATGGCCCACTTGAACCACGTGCAACGGCGGTCGATGGCGACATTGCCACACCCACACCCGAACGGCCGCAAGACCGGCGACAGTGGCTCCCCTTGCCCCGCGAGCAACGTGAAGTGACCGCCATTCTCTTGCGCACGGTGAATGGTGCCGTGGCTCCGGGCCTGCGCAAGACGATCAACAAGGGGCCTGTGGCTCAAGCCGCCTTGCCCATCGGCGAGATGTTTTCTCTGTTCGCAAACTTTGTGACGCCACTCAAGCTGGTGTTGTTGGGTTTGACCGCTACGATTTGCTTGGTCTCGGGTATCAGTATCTTGGTGAGCATATACAACTCCATGAATGAGCGGCGACATGATGTGGCCATCATGCGCGCCCTAGGCGCGGGGCGTTCCGCCGTCATGGCCATCGTGCTGCTGGAGTCCCTTATCCTGGCCATTGGCGGCGGAGTCGCTGGCTGGGCGGCGGGGCACTTGGCAGTGGGTGGTCTGGCACGCAACCTGATCGAGGACAATACAGGCGTGTCGATTGGTGTCACGGATCTGGCGCCGCCGCTCGACCTGAGTGTGCTTGCGGGGGATCACGGTCGTGGCTGGGAAAAGCTCCGTATTTCCAGCGAGGCCCTGCTGATTCCATTGTTGATGCTCTTGGCGATCTTGGTGGGCATGCTGCCCGCCGTCGCGGCCTACCGCACCGACGTGGCACAAACGCTGAGTTCATCGCCGTAGAAACCCGCTAAAATGACAGGATGAACGCAGGATTGACAAAGTGAAACCTCGCAACGTGCCTCAACCCGGGGAGATATGCAATATGTCACATAGCGTTTGCATCGGCCGCTTTTCCGTCATTGCCCTCGTGGTGGCCGTCTTGCCGTGGCAAGCGGCCCCGGCTGTGGCCTTCTGCCCGTTTTGCAGTGCTCCCCAACAGACCTTTGCGGAGGAAATGGAGGCCATGGATGCCGTGGCGCTGGCTCGCATGACCGCACGCCCTAAGCCTGCGGAAGGCAGCGACGGCTCCCCCGATCAGATTGAGAAGTCCACGTTCGAGGTTGTGCGAGTGCTTCGGGGCGACGAATGGCTCAAGCCCGGCATGTCGATTGAGACGTTGTACTTTGGGGATGAGGACAAAGACGCCCTGTTCTTTCTGACCGCGACCGATCCCCCCGAGTTGATGTGGGCCAGTCCACTACGCCTGTCCGAGCGGGCGCATGACTACCTGCTGCGAGTGCGCGAACTGCCCAAGTCGCCCGAGCGTCTGGCATTTTTTCTGGGGCACCTGGAAGACAAGGACGAGATGCTGGCGCGAGATGCCTACGATGAATTCGCGCGTGCCCCCTACTCCGATGTTGTGGCGCTCAAGGAGAAGATGAACCACGATCAGCTGGTGGCCTGGATCCACAACGCGGAAGTGCCCGTATCACGGCGACGGCTCTATCTCACAATGCTCGGCATTTGTGGTACCCCGGCGGACACCCCGTTCTTAGACGAAATGCTGAGGTCCAAGGATCCTGAGCGCAAAGCGGCCTTGGATGCAGTGATCGGGTGCTACTTGGCATTGCGAGGAGATGAGGGGATTGCCACGATCGACGAATTATTCTTGAAGAATCCGGATGCAGAATATTCCGACACCTGGTCGGCCATCCTGGCCCTACGCATCCTCGGCGCGGAGACAACCGTGATTCCGCGCGAGCGGATTGTGGAGTCGCTCCGCCTGTTACTGGACCGTCCGCAACTGGCCGATTTGGTCATCCCCGATCTGGCTCGGTTTGAGGATTGGACGGTGATACCCAAACTCATCGAGCTCTTCAAGTCCGCCGACGCGACGAACCAGTGGGTGCGTGTCCCTGTGATCAATTTTTTTCGCGCCTGTCCACTTCCCGAGGCACGGCAGGCCATCGACGAACTCGCCCAACTCGATCCTGATGCGGTCAAGCGGGCCCAGATTTTCCCCATATTCACCGGGGATGGCACCGGGAAGCCGGCCCCAGCACCCGCTCCAAAAGACCCGTCAGATTCAGATCCAGCGGGTGACCATGGGGAAGCGCACGATGAAGACACCGACACGAGTCAGCCGATCGCATCCACGCCACCTGTCGACTCGGCTGCCGATGGGGGTTCACCACTTGAGCCAAGTGGGCTAGAGACGACAGCGCCGGATGCGGCCTCCCAATCGGCGACCAAGCCTGCGGTAGACGCATGGACGAGCGACGTCGACAAAACGGATTCTGGCGCAGCACCCGAGGCCGTTGATGCGGCCTCCCCGGGGCTGGCCAGGCCCTGGCTGTGGGGCGTGCCCATCGCCTTGGGGGCCGTGTTGGCCTTTGTGATGCAGGCCATCTTGCGCGGCTCACGATCGGCCCACAAAGGATTGCCAACATGACGCGCGCACTCGGGCAAAATTCGGCCGATTTGCGATACTATCGCGCTGTCAGTGGCTTAGCGGTGGCCTCGCTGGGCGTCGGCATCTTCTCGCTTCCGGCATTGTTGTTTGCGGGCTGGTTGCCCGTCCCTTTTTTCGGCATCGTGTTGTCCGTCATCGCCCTGATCCGACTGCGGCGTCGGCCAGACGAGTTGGTAGGCAGCGGACTGGCCAGTGCCGGTTTGATTTTGGCGGGGAGTGCTTTTGGGCTGGGGGCCTTGATTGCTGTGACGGGCTACTGGCTCGAGGTCCCTGAAGGCTACGCGCGCATCCACTACACACAACTTCAGCCTGATCCAGCGCATGAGGAGAAACTACCGGTCCCGCAACGTGCCCTGGAACTAGATGGCCAGCGGGTATTTCTCAAGGGTTACATTTATCCGGACAATCGGGGAGCTGATCTGTCTCAATTCATCATGGTTCCGGATATGGGCACCTGTTGTTTTGGCGGCCAACCGAAACTGACGGACATGGTTGAGGTGACCCTCAAAGATCCGTTGCGCGCCCGCTATAGTTTTCACCCGCAGGGCGTGGCGGGAGTGCTGCGGGTGGACACACGTTTGAAGCCCATCAGTGGGTTGCAGGGTGTGTACTATCGCTTGGAAGCCGATTTTCTGAATGGAGCGGCGGCCCAATCGGTAACGCGGGATCCGGAGCTGGCGAATCCCTCAACCAAACTACCGGACGCTTCCCCGGCAACCAACGACGTGGCCCCATCACCTCCGGCAGGTGATGCCTCCGCGCCCCGCAGCCGATCCGCCCCACCGGCCTTGGTCGTGAAAAAGACGGCGCGTGAAGCATTGCCTGATCGACCCCGTCCGCGTCGCGTGTCGGGGGGCGTTCGCGACATCAGCTTTGACGACCTGGAATTCAAGATCGAAAAGGATCAGGCGTTTGAGCGGAGCATGCTAACGCCAGGCATCGAGGAACTGGATGGTGAACGAGTCGTCTTGCGTGGCTTTGTGCTCGATTCATCGGTCTTTCAAACATCCGGGATCAAACAATTCATGTTGGTGCGCGACAATCAACAGTGCTGTTTCGGACCAGGCGCGTATCTTTATCACAATGTGCAAGTGGAGATGGAAGAGGGGCAGACGGCTGAGTTCAGCATTCGTCCCGTCCTGGTAAGTGGCACGTTCTCCATCAAGCCCTTGATATTTCCTGATGGAAAGTGTTACTCGGTGTATCATATTCGCGCCCAAAGCGTACGTCATTAGCATGGCGATGGATCGCTCAAGATAGAGAAACTGAAAACGACATGACGAATCGACTAGTTGACGAGACGAGTCCCTATCTGTTGCAGCACGCACACAACCCGGTGCATTGGTATCCCTGGGGTCCCGAAGCGCATGCCTCGGCTCGGCAGCAAGACAAGCCCATATTCCTGTCGATTGGCTATTCGGCCTGCCACTGGTGCCATGTGATGGAACGCGAGAGTTTCGAGAATCCAACGCTCGCGGCGCTGTTGAACGAGCACTTTGTCTGCATCAAGGTGGATCGCGAAGAACGCCCCGACTTGGATCAGATCTACATGCAGGCCGTGCAGATGATGACAGGGCACGGCGGTTGGCCGATGTCGGTTTTCTTAACACCGGATCACAAACCATTCTTTGGTGGCACGTATTGGCCCCCCCAGGCGCGCGGGGGGATGCCCGGTTTCGGTGACGTCCTCACGGGGGTAGCCGATGCATGGCGCAATCGGCGCTCACAGGCATTGAATCAGGCGGATCAACTAACCGCTCATTTGGTCAATGTGGGGCGCCCCGAGAAGGGAGAAGTGGCGTCTCCTGAAGAGCTGTTGCACAGTGCGACCGCAAAAATGGAGCAATCGTTTGACTTCGCGCACGGAGGATTCGGCGGTGCTCCCAAGTTTCCACACGCCATGAACCTTCAGCTGCTGATGCGCAATTGGTTTCGTTGGCGTCGGCAGGGCGTCCTCGACATGGTAACCATGAACCTCGACAAGATGGCGCACGGAGGCATCTACGACCATTTGGGGGGCGGATTCGCCCGATACACCGTCGACGAGCGATGGCTGGTCCCTCATTTTGAAAAAATGCTGTACGACAACAGTCTGCTGGCGAGGGCGTACGTCGAAGCATTTCAGGTCACTGGGAACGTGGAATATCGACGCGTGGCGTGCGAAACGCTGGATTATGTCTTGCGAGATATGACCGATACGGCCGGAGGGTTTTATAGCGCGGAGGATGCGGATAGTGAAGGGGAAGAAGGAAAGTTCTACGTGTGGAGTCTGGACGAAGTGCGGCAGGTACTGGGGCCCGAGCGGTCGGATCGGTTTTGCTACGTCTTTGACGTCACCGAAGGGGGTAACTTCGAAGGCCACAATATTCTTAATCTGCCCAAGACGTTGCCGCAATGCGCGGCGATTCGCGGCTGGGATCTGGCCGAACTGCAACAGGAACTGGCCACGGATCGCGCAAACCTTCTGGCCGCACGCAGTCAACGCGTGCGCCCGGCACGTGATGACAAGATCTTGGTCAGTTGGAATGGATTGATGATTGACGCCTTGGCGTACGCGGGATCTGTGTTCGGAGAATCACGTTATGTGGACGCTGCCGAGCGGGCCGCACGCTTTTTGTGGGACCATTTTCGGCAACAAGAGGGTCGGCTGCTGCACGTCTGGTGCAAGGGGCAAGCCCGTTATCAAGCCTACTTGGACGGCTATGCTTGCTTGACCAATGCGTTGGTAACGCTCTACGAAGCAACATTCAACGAATCCTGGATCGACCACGCCGTGTCGCTGGCCGATCAAATGATGCGCCACTTCCGCGATCGTGACTCGGAAGGATTCTTCTATACGGCGGATGATCATGAAGCTTTGATCACACGCACCCACGATCTGCATGATAGCTCCGTCCCCAGCGCGACGGCGACGGCCATCACGGCCCTATTGCGGCTGGGCCACCTGTGTGGGCGAGCGGATTACCTGCACGCGGCGCGAGGCGCGCTGGATGCCGCCACAAAAGTCATGGAGCAAGCCCCCACGGCCACGGCTCAGCTCCTGATGGCTCTCGACATGCAGTGGGGCCCCTTCTACGAAATTGTGATGCTCGGGAACCGTGAACATCCGGACGTGCGGGGAGTTCTCTCCGATTTGCGCCGTCGCTACATGCCCCATCATGTGCTGGCCGCCCGCGATTCCGAAGACATACCGGATGGGTCCATTGAAATCGATCCGATCTTTACCGGCAAACACGCCACGGAGGCCATGCCCACGGTTTATGCCTGCCAAGATTTCACGTGCGGCGTGCCGCAACGCGGCCCACACCAGGTCGCCAATCTGTGGCAGAAGCTCACCGAACCCACTCCCCACCCCGGCCTGCGCTAAATCGTCGTGCGCGAATCCGGAATCGATTTGTGGTCATCGGGTGTGGCGTTCGCGGCGGGGACGGACAGAGGCTTTACCGAAGCACGCACGTCGGGGATCCGCAGCGACGGGACTTGTTCGCAGCGAGCGAGTAACTGCGACAACTGCTCTTGTTGCTCATGCGCCATGAGAATCAATCGCTGCATGACGCTAATCTTGGTTTCCAATTCGCCGCTCACGTCGCGCGTCATGTCATGCATGCGAACTTCCCAACGCATGATGGCGTCCTCCAATTCCATCTTGCGACGATGGACCTCGGACGCAATCGACGGACTACCGTGGGGTGGCTCGATGGACGCGTCGGCCTCTGGCCGACGTCGCGACCAGGTATGAGGGCCTCGTCGCATGAGCGCCCAGCAGAGCAGGCCAATGCCACTCGCCAACATCAGATTCGGCCAGACATCGTACAGTCCCGGTAGCATGAAGCTTTGCACTCCGCATTGTCAATCGCGTGCCCGTGACACAAAGGCGTCGCGGGCAGCCTGGTAGACCTCTGGTATTGGCACTTGATGCGCGGTCGCGATACCGCGGCACGCCTCGTACTCCGGCGAGAACCGTTCGCTTCCGGACACGCACACCACCTTGCCGGGGACACTACCCCAGGGTGTCTGCACCGAGCGGGACTCGCGAGGCAGCTTCCGGCGGGTCGCCACGGTGCTGCGAACGCCCAAGGACGTCGTTTCGCGGAAAAGGATGGACTCGAATCGGTCACGCTGACCAACCTCGCAGAGCACCGTGAGCAGCACTCCGGGGCGATTTTTCTTCATGGCGATCGGGAGCCAATAGACATCCAGCGCCCCGGCAGCCATTAGTTGCTCGCAACAATGACCGATCCACTCGCCATTGGTGTCGTCCAAGTTGGTTTCCAGAACACAAATTTGATCGGCAAGGGCGGAATGCTCCTCGCCCAGCAACAACCGCAATAAATTGCTTTGCTCTGCGAAATCGCGATCTCCGGCGCCGCAACCAATCTTCTCGACCGTCATGGCCGGGACGGGACCAAAACGCTGAGCAAGTGTGCCGACGATCGCGGCCCCAGTGGGCGTGGTCAACTCCGAGGTAACCACCGAATCCGCCAAGGGTATCCCCTTCAGCAACTCAGCAGTTGCAGGAGCGGGTACACTCGTGCGGCCATGCGCAATCTCGATGGTTCCGGATCCGGTGGGTATGGGGGAACAAACGCACGTATCGACTGCCAGTAAATCCCAGCCGATGGCTGTTCCCACGATATCGGCAATCGAATCGACCGCCCCCACTTCATGGAAGTGCACCTTGCGGATTGTGGTGCCGTGGACATGGGCTTCCGCCTCGGCCAGTCGGGCGAAGATGCGAGTGGCGATGTCTTGTTGCCGTGGATTCAGCCGACTGCGGTCAATCATCTCCTGGATGTGGTGCAGGTGACGGTGCGCATGCTCGGGCTCGTGTCGGACATGCACCTTAGTCCCACGAAATCCCTTGCGTTTCACTTCCTCGATCTCAAGTCGGCAGGAAGGAAGCCCCAGCGAATCGATGCCGTCCTGGAGGGCCTCGAGCGGCGCTCCGACATCGACCAGCGCGCCCAACATCATGTCACCGCTGATACCGCTAGCACAATCGAGGTAGGCAATTTTCATCATTCTTTCCCGCAGGCGGTCGTACAAGCCTCGTCGCGTGTGGGGCGCGGGGCTAGGCACCGCCGCTCAGCCGGGCTCCGCCAGCCGCCTGCGGCGATTCTGACACCCCTGTCACAGGCTCGCAAGGCCACTTGCCCCGCACCGCAGGGCCACGCCATTCGCCCCGTTGCCGTTGACCTGTCTCCTGAATCGCGATAAAACCGGCCGATTCCAGGCTGGAGTTGCCCCATGACCACAAATTCGGAATCCGTTCCTTCATCCATTGGCGGATCCCGCGACGTTGCTCCCCAGGAGCTGTTGCCGGCCCACATGCGCGTGCTCTTCATTCACACGCACCGTGAGCTGGCTGACCACCTAACAGCCGCTCTGGCGTGCGATCGCGCGTCGCAGGTACATGTGTACGAGGCTCTAGGCGTTGCGAGTGGCCTCAATCGTCTGCGGCGCGATGCGTTCGATGTGGTCTTGATCAGCCACGAGCCGCCGGCCCTGAATGCGCTCGATGTGCTGGACGCCGTTAAGGCTGGTGGGGCTAGCGACCTGCCGGTGATCGTCCTGGGATTGGCGGACGAGGCCGACCTGGGACCCTGGTGCTACGAGGCCGGGGCGGATGCCTATGTGACCGCGCCAGCCACCTCCGTGCGATCTTTCTTGTGGACCGTGGCACGCGTCATGCAACACGCGCGACTGTCGGTCGAGAACCGACGCTTGACTCAATTGATACAACAGCGGCAAGAACGCGACCGCGAAGAAGCTGGCCAGTATCTCTATCAGTTGGAGTCCATCGGTTGCAGCATGAACCCGCCGGATGCCATACCAGCGCCGCTCCAGTCCCGGTACCGCGAATTGATGCGGGCCCATGTCGTGATGGGTAGTGGGCTGATGGGTGACGAAGTAGGCGTCTTGGCCGACTTGTTGGCATTGGCCGAAATTCCACCACGCGACTTCCTGCGGCTGCACGGCACCACATTGGAAGAGCTGATCGCCGATCTGGGGAGCCGCAGCGCCCGTCACATCATGCATCGCGCCGGCCTCCTGGCGTTAGATGTCGGCGCACGAATGGCGGAACGTTTTCAACAAACGCACCGGTAGAGGGGTCCCAGCCAGCGAAAATCCTGCGACACCGGCAACGCCTAATCCCCCACTATTTTCGCCCGACGGAGCCCCGCCGTCCCCTCCGACGGGCCAGAATCTCCTGAAAATCTACCGGCGGATCGCTGCGGGACCAGACCGTGCCGGGCGACGGGCGGAAATCGCGGTTACCCGGTTTGGGGAAAAGAGTTAGAATCAAGGGTTGATGGAAGCCGTTTGTGGTGCGCCGTTTGGAAGTCGTCGGCTGCTGGTGACAAGTGGGTGACCAGCCAAAGGGGGTAGTGTGCGTATGTTTCAGACATTTCAACAAACCGATCGAGGTCCACTCTGTGCAATGCGGCATTGGGTTGTGGGCAGTATCTTGACGGGCAGTATCTTGACGAGCAGTGTTTTGACGGGCGGTATCTTGACGCTGAGTGGCCTGTCTTCGGCCGTCCGGGCGGACGAGACTGAGACGCCAACTGCCGTCGATGTGGACAACCCGGGCATTGAGCACCTGGACCAGGCGACCGATCTTAAGTTGAATGCGGAGAGCATGACCGACCTGGAGAAGGTCGTGACGCACTGCGAGCAAGCTCTGGCGAAGGGCTTGAATGCCGAGAACGCTGCCTTTGCTCGGCAGCTCATGTCGGCAACTCTCTACGAACATGCGGCGCGAATTGGGGAGGTGATCTTCGACAAAAATCCTCCCGATCGTCGCTGGCATCTGCTGCGTCAGTTCGCGCTACGTGATCTGAATAAGGCATTGGAAATCTCCCCCGACAGCGCCGAGGTTCATCTGTTAGTCGCCCGCTTGGAGGCACTGCCAGGTGGGGATCGCGGCAAGGGGCGTGCCTCCGCCGATCGGGCGGTAGCGTTGCTGGCCGACAACAAGTTGGAACTCTCCGCGGCCCTCGTGCAGCGGGGAAGTTATCAGGAAGACGCCGAACAACGCATGGCGGACTACTCGCAGGCGATTAAGCTGGATCCCAACAACGAAGATGCCTTGCGGGCACGCGGTCTGTTGCGACTGGAGCAAACGGATAACGCCGGTGCAGCCGACGATTTGCTTCACCTACTGGAAAAGAGTGACAAGGATGTGTTGGCCCTCCAGGCCGTAGCGGAGGCCTTGGCCAATCAACAGAAGTTCGAAGATGCCTTGGGATTTCTCCAAAAGGCACAGGATGCAAACCCCACTTCCCCGGTACCGCATCTGCTGCGAGCTCGGATCCACCTAGTGCAGAAACAGACCGATGCGGCCAAAGCCGATCTGGATGAAGCCCTCAAGATACAACCCCAAAACGAAATTGCTCTGATGTTTCGCGCCCGCCTGAACCTGGAAACCGGCAAGTTCGAGGATGCCCGGCACGACGTGGACCAGGTGCTGGAGTTGACGCCAGGACACCCACAAGCCTTGCTGCTGCACAGCGTGGTCATGTCGGCAACCGATCAATTTGATCTGGCGGTGCGTGACCTGCAACATTTGTTGCGGCTCGATCCCAAGAATGTCCCACTGCGGCTGCAGCTGGCTGCGATGCATTCTCGCTCGAAACAGCCAAAATTAGCCATTGAGGTGCTGAACGAAGTTCTCAAAGAAGATCCGCAACAATTCGATGCGCTAGTCGGTAGGGCAGACGCCAACCTGACGATGGGGCAACATCGCGAGGCCATCGGCGATTACGATCAAGCACTGCAGATCAAGCCCAAGGATACGACCGTGCTCAATAACCTGGCCTGGATCCTGGCGACGTCGCCGGACGACGGCGTGCGCGACGGGAAACGGTCCATTGATCTGGGCCGCTTGGCTTGCGAGGAAACCAAGTTCGAAAAGCCCCATATCCTCAGTACGTACGCGGCTGGATTTGCCGAGATCGGCGACTTTGAAGCAGCGGTCAAGTGGTCCACCGAGGCCGTGACAAAAGGCGAGCTTGAACTGGCCCAAATCACCGACGAAGCCGACAAGAAACATTTGGCCGAACAGCTCCAGCAATTGCAAAACGAATTGGACAGCTACAAACAGACCAAACCGTGGCGTGAAGCGTTGAAGTCTGAAGAGGCAGCCGACCGCGATGCAACACAGGTGGACGATCTGGAGCCGCAGTCGGACAAGGAAGCCAAGCCCGATACCGATTCGAAGGAAGTTGCTCCCGAAGAGGATAATGCCACCTAGCAGGGGGTCACCCATCACGGTGTCACCCATCGCATCAGCCGCCAGTACCCCACGTCAACGAAGGAAACGCTCGCGATGGATATTCAATCGCCCGACCAGTTGATACACATGAAATGCAAGCCCTGCGAAGGTGGCGTGGAGCCCTGTTCGTTGGACGAAGCACGCCGTCAACTGGCGACACTCTCCGGATGGTACCTGACACATGACGGCCAACGTATTCGCAAGGATTGGCGAGTGAAGAACTTCATGGTGGGGATGAAGTTCTTTGAGGCCGTGGCAGCGATTGCCGAGGACGACGGACATCACCCCGATCTGCATTTGGAAGCCTATCGCAACGTGTCCATTGAGTTGTGGACCCATGCCATAGGGGGCCTCTCTGAGAATGACTTCATTCTCGCCGCCAAAATTGATCAGCTGCCACTGTCGTGAACGGTGCTGGACCGTTGTGGGCGACCTGCGCCATGCGAGGGAAGGGATCTTTGGCACGCAGAGACGCAGAGACGCTGAGGAGAGAGATGCCGGGGGGGGAGACGTGGTGGAGCGTGGCCACGCTACGTCATCGCGAGGCAGCCCATCAGACGCATTAGAAATGGCGGGCAACTTCTAGGAGGGTGCGGACGTAGAGTCCGGTCGCGCCGGCATCCAGCCAAGGTTTCGGTTTTTCCTGAAAGGCGGGGCCGGCAATATCGAGATGGGTCCAGGGACAGGAGCCGACAAAGACTTCCAGGAACTTTGCTGCGGTGATGGCCCCTCCCCAGCGTCCTTGTCCGATATTTTTGATATCAGCGACCTCGCTCTTAATTTGCTCGGCATACTCGGGGAACATGGGCAATTGCCACAGCGGCTCGCCGCAGGCGCTTGCCGCGCGCAGGATCTGGTCGCACCACGCTTGGTTATTGGTCATGGCTCCAGCGACGTCATTGCCCAACGCCACGACGCATGCGCCGGTAAGAGTCGCCAGATCGATCATGGCGGCCGGC
>SXHS01000182.1 GCA_005773145.1 Planctomycetaceae bacterium
CATCACACATCCCACCATGCCGCAGAGGCCGACAAGTCGTAGCAGTGTGATCTGACTCTCCTGATCGATGGCTACACGGTCAACGGCAGGCCCGCCCAACCGCAATTGGGGTCCTGACGGCTTCGGGCTTTTCAGAAAGCTACGTTCCAAGGTTGCGGGGAACACGGACAATCGAGTGGGTGTCGACAACCCGCACGCGGCAGCGACTTCCAGTAGTTTTCCCGGAGGCTGTCCCAGCATGCCCCGCCCGACGACGCGATGGTAATCCCGAGCGCCGGCCTCGGTCAACGTCAGCACGATGCACGTTTGTTTTTCATCGGGCCCGAACAGGATACCTGCCAATCGCCGACGGGCTTCCGCTACGTCGTCGTGTAACACACCCTGAGATTCGTGCGTCAGCCCATGCAACAGCCCTGGGCCAGTGATGGCCGACTGAAAGAGTCTTGCTTCGAGCCGTCGAGGGTCCTGATGGTACCAGTCGCCATCCCGTTGACCGAAGCGGGCGATAAGGTCACCCTTGAGGGGTACACCGCCATAGAGCCGTTGGTAACTCCATTCCCATAGACGGCTCCACCAATGTTTGGCCGAACGGCGGTACAATTCGCCGCTCGGATGCAGAAAAAACCAATCCCCCTGGCCGCCACGCAGCCATTTTTCGTTCTCGCCGGCCCAGTTGTCATGGACATCCCCGGCCGCGGCCAGATTCCACTCATTGCCAACAAATTTCTTGGCATCGGCGGCCTCTTCGGCCGTCATGCGGAATTGGCGAACGTACAGTCCTAACCGCTCATCGACGGTAACGGACGGACGGTTACTGGCATCGCCAACTGAGTGTTCCGATTCTGTCAGATCACGTGTTTCCGTGCGATCCGTCGCGTCCGCGTCCACGGGAATCGTGGGGTGCTCGCTGTCCGACCCACGGAGTGAGGGGGGCAATTCTGGCACGAGTTTGTCCAGAAACATCCGAAAGCGTGCGTCGTCGGCTGCACCGGTGCAGCCTTGCCAGCTCACGAGTACAAACGGCTCAGATCCGAAGTGGCGATTGAACCACGCCCAGTCGCCGCTGGTCGCTGCGGACGACGGGATCCAGTCTTGTACGTCGTTGCTCACTTGTTCGAGTGCGAGTCGCGCACCACGGATCGCGAATGGCACCAAGAAAAAGATGCCCATCAGAATGAGCATACTGCGGCGGGCAAGCCATGGCAATTTCATGACATCACGGTCCCCATACGAGGAATGGATTCGCGGTGTCGATCAAGCCCGCTGCCCTGCCGACCTTGGACACATCGGAGTTGGCCGTTACCGCTTCTGCAATGCCTCTTCGGCCCGAGCGGCCTTGAGTGCGGCGGCTTCCCGCTCCAACTTGAACTCGGGTCCCGGTGCGAAATACTGAATGTCGTCCTGCAAGTAGTAGCCGCTGGGCAGTGTCTGACCGGCGACATGTACTTGGCACCCAGCTGCCGCAATGGCGATCCAACCGATGAGAAGCGCCCCGGCTAGAGACTGGCCCGCAGATGGTGTCTGGCGTGTTGACATTCCCTGTCACTCCTCTGGCCACGCCAGCTATGCTGGCATGCGAATCCGGATTCCTTCGCGGAATAATCGTTACAACTGTTATCGGTCCGCCGCGTTCCAATCTTAGAAAATCTTGCCGTCTTTCCGCTGCATCGCCTAAACGAACCAGATGCGGTACCATGAAAGGGAGCCACGGTTAACGTGTGAGGGCCAGGAAACGGGGTTATGGAACACGCAACGGCTCGGCCAGCAAGTGGGACGGTGCCAATCTCAAAGCCCATCGTGCATGTGGTGCTGGCGCTGCTGTGGCTGTTCTTGGGTTTTCGCCCCTCGGTAGTCGGCGCGCAGGCGAGATCTTTTCCCACAGACGAATACACGGCCTATTTCTCCCCGTACTTCAGCGGTGAATTCCGAGAAGCGTTGGCCGGATTTCGTTCCGCTGCCCGGTCAGCCGTTCGCAGCTCGCAGGGCCGCTGGATCGACTCGATTTGCTATTACACGATGATGGGCGAATCGCTCTACCAGTTGGGAGATACCGCAGCTGCCTTGGAGCAATTTGATACGGCGTTGAGCTTGTACCTGACGCACCGTACGTGGATGCAGGCGGTTGAGTTTCCACCCGTGGTCGCCGTCGCGCCTCGTCCGCTGGGTGCGGTACCGACGTGGGGATCGAGTAAGCGACGTTCGCGGATGGGCAATTTTTCCGAAACGCTCAAGAGTCTGCAAGGGCGTTTGGACAACGACCAGGTGGTCAAACGGGGTGGAGTGGTCTCTGCACCGCAATTGGTCCAAGTGAGGGCATACGAGGTGGCCCGCTGCACGGCCCTCGCCTTGCGCCGTCGCGCGGAGTTGCTGGGACCGGTGGCGGCACATGTCAAACTGACCGATCAGCTGGTCGATGCCCTGGCACGTCGTCCGGCCCCCGCGAGTCACTGGTCGCAAGCGTGGATCCACGTGCCGCTTGGGTTGGCCTACATTGCTGCCGGGAAAAACAAGCAGGCAATCACCGAATTAGAAAACGGGTTGATGGTGGGTGGTGAATTGGATCATCCGCTGACGGCGATCGCGCTACTGGAGTTGGGAAAACTGGCGCTGGCCGATGGTAAATGGGATGTGGCCGGGGAGTACTTCTTGGAAGCCTCCTATTCCGGCGCCCTGTTTGCTCAGGCCGATATCGTGGAAGAGTCGCTACGGTGGGCGCACCAGGCTCATCTGGCGGCACATCCGCAGCAACCCTTCGCCCCCCTAGGACCGGCATTGGTCTGGGCTCGGCAACAACGATTGGCGTTCTTGCAGGCCTCGCTATTGGTCAGCAGCGCCGAAGAAATGGCGAACAGTCGACAAACCCAGGGGGGAGTGCGCCTGCTGGAAGAGGCAGTCCGCGGAACAGCTCGGAACGACGCGAACGCCGGTGCGATTGGCGCTCGGCTGCAATATCAACGAGCGCATCTCGCCTACCAGCGAGGGGATGCTGCGGAGGGGGATACGGCATGGGCAGCCGCGATGACGCTCCAACAACGGCTATCCCCACGTTTGTTCCAGATTGGATTGGTGCAACGTTTACACGCCTCGCGCGGTATCAGCGAACGGATCGCGCGCGACCTATTTGCGGTCGTGTTGCGTGAGCCCAATACAGGCGATTGGCTGCGCGATCCGCTCGAGGCGTTTGCCCTAAGCACTTCGCCATTGCACGAGCCACTAGCCACGTGGTTTCACGTGCAAGATCGATCCGTGGACCGCGCGTTGGAAATCGCCGAACGAATCCGCCGACAACGATTCGCCACGAGCCTGCCCATGGGGAGTCGATTGTTGGCGCTGCGCTGGGTGCTCCACGCACCGGAAGAGTTGCTGAGCAAGCCGGCACAGCTGCAGCGGCAGGACCTATTGGTCAAGTATCCAGAATATGTGGCCGCGATGCAGGCAGCCGACGAATTGCAGACGCGTTTGCGCGAAATGCCGACGCCGCTCGAGGATGCCAGCGCGGCTCGCGATAAAGCTCGCTTGCTGGATGAACTTGCCAAGACCAGCACGATCCAGGAGGGCATGCTCCGTCACATGGCGGTCCGGCGCGAGGCGGTGGACGTGGTCTTTCCCCCAGCACGATCGCTGAAGGAGATCCAAAAATCTCTTTCCGCCGATGAGATCGTCTTGACGTTTGCCAGCACGAAGCAGGGCGTCGACGCCTTCATGATCTCAAGTGACCAGCAAGCGCGTTGGACGGTTGGCCCGCAGGCCAACGTTCGCCGACAGGTGGCCTCGCTACTCAAGGCCATGGGGAATCTCGATCCACAAACCGCGGTGGCCGACTCCACACTTCGCGGCTCCGACTGGAAGAAGCCCGCAGCGGCCTTGCTGGACTTGGTAATTGAAAAGCGTCAACGCGGATATTGGAACCGATACAAGCAGTTGATCGTGGTTCCCGATGATGTTCTGTGGTACGTCCCCTTCGAGGCGTTGCAAATCGCCGATTCGCCTACCAAGTTGGACACGGCCGTGTCTTTGGTCGACAAGATGCAGGTGCGCTATCTTCCGTTCGTATCCTTGGTCGGTGCCAATACCCGACCCGCTCGGGAGTCGCGGCAGTCGGTTCTGATCGCGGGCAAACTGTACCCGCGAGACACACCGGAGGTGGCCGAGGGGGCCGCGGCCGAACTTCAGGAGGCTGATCCCACATGGGTGCGGCTGGAGTCGCCCCTGCTCGCACCCACTGGTGTCTATCGCACGTGTTGGGATCGGCTACTGGTCTGGGATGATGTGAACGACCTGGAAAAGGGCGTCTACGCCTGGGCTCCCGCGCAAATCGATAGCGGCCGTAAAGGGAGTGAGTTGGGACGTTGGATGGCTTTGCCCTGGGGGAGTCCCGAGACCGTGCTGCTCCCCGGCTACCATTCCGCAGCTGCTGGGGCGCTCAAGCAGGCGAGTGTTGGCGACGATATTTTTTTGCCACTCAGTGGTCTGATGTCGACGGGCGTGCGTACCATTCTGTTGAGCCGCTGGCGCACCGGTGGCCAGAACAGCGTGAACCTAGTGCGGGAATTCTCTCAAGAAGCTGCGGCGGCGGGGGCCGCAGCTGCATGGTCCCGCAGCCTTCAATTGGCCCGTAGTACGGAGCTGGATCTCAGCCAAGAGCCTCGCGTCAAATCAAGCGACACCACCGCCGCATTGACCGGAGAACACCCCTTCTTTTGGGCCGGTTACCTCGTCGTGGATGCGACCGGCAACCCCCAGGCCCCGGCCGCGACTCCCAATGCCAATGCCAATGCCATTGCAAAAGAACCCGAGAAGGAACCGGACAACGTTGCGCAATGAGCTTGCGCAATGAGTGCGGACGGGCGCGGCGTCTCGCCTTAATCTTCGCTCGCCATTTAGGATCGATTATCAGCCGGCTCAGCCCGAAGCATCAGCCGACGATCTCTCGGGCGCAAAGGCCAGCGAAAAAATCTCTGACCGCCGCAGGCCCAAGGCAACCCACACCAAGATACCGATGATCACCGGGGGCGCAAACGGCTCGCCCACCCGTAGGTGGGTGACGGTAGCCCCGCCGAGATAGCCCGTGAGCAAAATGGCTCCCAAGAACCCCGTACGGGGGATCAGGAAGAGCACGGCGCAAAGCACCTCCACGATGCCGATCTTGAACATCAGGTCAGTTGTAAACCCCAACTTCTCGAACGCTTGAGATTTTCCTTCCCAATCGGCGAACTTGCTCATCGCGCTGGGACCCATCAAAACGGCTGCCAACAGGCCGGTCAGCACCCAGCCGGCGATGCGACGCTTCGTGAATTTGCTCATGTTCAGTACCTCTATTGGGAAGTGACCGCCAACGTCAACAGAAAGACCAGCCACAGCAGCCACAGGAGGAGTGATACCGCCAACCAAGCGGGACGCCGGCGGGGCGGGGCCAGCCGATGGGAAGTCGCTGCGGGGGTGGATTCATTACTTGGGGGGCGTGATTTGGTATTGCTGCTGGAACGCTTCATGGAAGTCATACTGATCGTGAAAGTCCTCGCGTCGATCGCGCGCTGACTTCTTCATGTATCCGATGTGAATGAGGTTGTAAACAATCTCGCCGAAGTCCTTGGTCAAATGCACGCCCCAACTATTCAAAACGGCCTTAGCCAGATAGCCGTATTGGTCCGTGGCATAATGGCGAATCGCCTCACACAACTGCTGTCCCGTCAGGTGGCGCTCCGGATCGGATTTGTCGGCCGATCGCCTCTTGGCCGGACGCGGCGGTTCGGTCTCATCCTCCTGAGGCCCCTCCATCTTGAGGGTCTCTTGTGCGTAAACTAAGGCTTCTCGCACGAATTGATAGGCCTCCAGCCGATAGCGAGGGTCGTCCTTGAGCAGCTGAATCAGTTTTAAAGGAATGGAATTGTTCATGCGGACGGTCTTTCTTGCCAACATCGTCGACGGTGTCATGCACGAATCGGCTACGTAGCGTCAGTCTCAGGTGACGCGGACCGGTCCGGGCGGCCATCTACGGTCGTCACCTGATCGGCATCCACAAGCACTCGGCGATTCTCTTGGGTTTCCACGAGCACTTGTCCGGTCAACACCTCGTGTCCGATCACTCGCGCCGCGCCGTGTTCGGTCATGACGCGAGCCCCCAACGCAGGCAACTCCTGTTGTAGTTCAAGGTAGGTGTCGTATTCATAGCGGAGGCAACACTTGAGCCGCCCGCACCGTCCCGAGATCTTGGTGGGGTCCAGAGTGGCCTTCTGCAGTTTGGCCATCTTCATGGAAACAGGCGGCATTTCGCTCAGGTGGGTATTGCAGCACACGGGCTTGCCGCAGTCTCCATAGTCAGCCAACAAACGGGCTTCGTCTCGCACGCCAATCTGCCGCATCTCAACGCGTGTTTGGAATTCGCTGGCTAACATCTTCACCAACTCGCGAAAATCAACCCGGTCTTCGGACAGGTAATAGACGACGACTCGTTCCCCGCCAAAAACGTGCTCAATGTCGACGAGCTCCATATTCAATTGCAGTGATCGAATACAATTCTGGGCCGTGAGGAATTCCTGACGCTCTTGGGTCTTGATATGGGACCACTCCACCCGGTCCGTGGGATTGATCTCGCGCACGATATCTCCCTGGCCAGGGTCGATCAGTTGAGCCACCGCTTCTTCCGTGGCCTCGCAGAGAACCTCGCCGAGCTCGAGGCCCCGCCGCGTGCGGGTGATGACTTCGGCACCCCGCCGGTAGACGCGATCCTTGCCACTGGGATTCATCACGGCCAGCGACCGCATGGCCCCGTATCGGACGACGTACTTTGGCATAAGAACTACTAGAAGGGGTGGAGACCCCGGCCCTGGCATCCGATCGGTCCGCAAATGCGCGGCGCCGGCCAATCCGCAGCCGGCGTCTGTGTTGCAACCCCCAAGTATACCGGGGTGGGCAACCCTGGGGACGTGAGCTCGCAACGGCACCCCGGCAGGTCCGGTAACCGGCACAAATGGCACAGGCTGCCCCCTGACCGTTCCGTGCCGCGGCGTCCGGCCGATCGCGTTTGCGGGAACAGGGCGTGTAACCTACGCTTGCTGCAGCGTACCGAGGGACGGGAAACCCAAATTCGCCGACATGTTTCGCGTCGCGAGCCGTCCCTCACGACTCGCCATCCCCACCACGCCATACGAAACCTGCCTCCGCTTCCCTTGCCTGCGAGAATGCGCCATGCCGACCACCACCACTTTGGCCGCGACCGTAGGGACCAGCACGATCGCCCCCGCGGCCCAGCCGTCGACCGAGGCCGGCTGGATGCGAAATCGGCCGTTCGATGTCCATTTCGTCTGGACCACGTCCTTATTGGCGCTGGCTGCGGGATTGGCCGGCTTAGTTGAGCCCCGACTGTTTGCCGTTGTGTTGGCGATTGATGTCTGGGCGCTGGGCTACCACCACGTCGTTTCGACGTTTACGCGTCTGACATTCGACCGGGAGAGCTTTGGCCGATATCGGAACCTGGTGATTCAGCTACCGATTGCCGTTACCGTCATCACCCTGGCTGCGGTAATAAGCTGCGGCTATTGGGTTCTCCCCACGGTTTACCTGTACTGGCAATGGTTTCACTACACGCGGCAGAGCTACGGCATCGAACGCATCTATCGCCGCAAGGCCGGTGCGACCGTGCGCATCGATGACTACCTGACCGTGCGTACCCTCTACCTTTTACCCCTCGCGGGCATTCTCTATCGGTCCTACCAGGGTCAGGCCAGGTTCCTCGATATGGAAATCTGGTACCTACCCATCCGTTGGCCTGTGCTGGCAGCGGTTGCCGGAGTGACCGGGGTAGCCATGGCAGCTTGGTGCTATCAGATTTTTCGTGCGTGGATGGAGAAGCGTCTGGCTGTTCCCCACACTTTGTACGTACTCTCCCACCACTTGATTTTTCTCACGGGATACATCCTGATCGAGGACATCACAGTCGGCTGGCTGGTCTTGAATGTGTGGCACAACATCCAGTACATATTGCTGGTCTGGCTCTACAATAACAACCGGTTTCGCAAGGGCATTGATCAACAGGCTCCGTTCTTGTCCACACTCAGCCAAACACGCAACGTGTTGTTCTATTTCGGATTTTGCTTGGCGATTTCGACGGCCGTCTATGCCGTCCTGCGACATGCGACCCACGCGGCCTCGATGGGGAGCGCCATTCCCGTAACGCTGATTGTCTTCATGATCATCAACTTCCATCACTATGTCGTGGATGGCATCATTTGGAAAGGTCGCACACAGGCGGCACGTAACAATCTCGGACAGCAGCCCGCCTAAGCGACACGACCACGGGCGCTGGACTCAACCCACGGGCTTCTGCATACGACCAAGCTACACGCAGCCCCGGGTACTCTCTGCCACGCAGCAATCGATAGGTCGGCGAGAGGAATTCGTCTTGTTCGGATGCGACATATGCAAAATCAGACTGTGGTGAAAACGGCAGCTCCCGGGAATTAACGTAATCGGCACTTCCGATCACTTCAGCGCGGTCGCTGCCACCGGCCTTCCCTCGCTTGTTGCCCGCACCCGTATGTGGGGATTGGTATGCAGGTTGTCTAACCCCTTGCCGGCGTGTCAGCAAATGGCCAGTTCTCGTACCGGCGCACGGCGTATTGGTGGATCCCCCTGTATACTGGCACATCGAAGGATTTCCCGTATATTTGTCGTTGCCCTAGCGTTTATCCTTGTGCTCAATCGTTCGTAGGTCCTCATGGGCGTTTCCAATCCATCGACTTCGACCAGCCTGCTTGAGCTTGCTAAGGGGCATGACCCGGTCGCCTGGAAACGACTGGCGGAACTCTACGGGCCGCTCGTCTACCAATGGGCGCGTCGCGCAGGCTTGCAGCCCGATGATGCTGCCGACGTCATGCAAAGCGTTTTCGCGAATTTGTCGGTCAACTTGATTCGTTACACTCGGCGAACGGCAACCGACAGCTTCCGGGGCTGGTTGTATGTCTTGGTGCGAAATCAGATCCGGGACCACTTTCGCGCCCGAAAGGGGGAGGCGATTGCGGCGGGGGGGACCAACTCGCTCCAGCAGATTCTCGATTTACCCGAACAGGCCCCCTGCTCGGATTCGCCGGATGGCGAAACAGACTTGAATCAGTTGCGGCGCCGAGCGATGC
>SXHS01000025.1 GCA_005773145.1 Planctomycetaceae bacterium
GCAGGCCCGTCGAAATCGAGAAAATATTGCTCCATCCCAAGCCGGTGCCAGCCCCCGTTGCATCGTAGCCGGCCCCGCGAAATCCGTTGGTGTTTTTGTAATCGAAGTAGCGTGCGTCGAGGGCCCACACCATGCGATCAATGCCTGCGTAGGCGGTCCCAAGGGACACAATCATGGGCAAATCCACGTTCAATTTTTCAAGCCGAGGTGCGCCCACCTCGTTCTCGGTAAAAAACCGAAAATCCTCAAACCAGGTGGGACTCTTGATCGATCCGCCGAGATGCCACTTGTCGTCGGTGATGTAGTACAGACCCAGCTGCACACCGCCACCATAGTGATAACGGGCTCCCATGCCGTGCGGATAGGTTGGCGCTGTGTCCGCGTTGGCGTCATCTGGAGACACAAGGAACAAGGGATCCGCATTCAACTTGCCCATGGCCAGAATGGGGGATACGCCAAACGAAAGTTGCGGCGTCAGGGCTGCTGAAACCGCGGGCGCGATTTCAAAGACTTCAAATTCGGCAAACACGCGCCCGAGTCCGTTGGGTTGAGGGAATAGTACCGGATTGCTTAGGCTGGACGGATAATTGGATTTGAATCCGGCCACGCCGTACATGCCGATGCCGTAGGTCCAGATGCCGTCCGCTGTCTTATGGACCATCGCCACTTCGGGAATCATGGAGGCGCCCGGCTCGGCGTCCGTGCTGCCTGAAATCGGACCACCTTGCGTGGGCACGGTGGAGGAGACATTCTCGGTTTGCAGCAGCAATTCCGCACCGAAGGTCACCTCGGACGATCGCAAACCGCTCATCGTCGCCGGGTTGCGAAAAATAGCGCCAGCGGCGTCCAGAGGGGCCGCTGTGGCCGCTCCGCCCATGGACCGATTGACGGGCCCCACCCCCTGCAGGATGATCCCTTGGCCGTGGGCATGAGCCGCCCCCAGGATGCCCCAAACGAACCCCGTGGCCATCAGCCACCAATAGCGATGGTACGCCATGTTTGCCGCCCCCCAGCGGATTTGCACGTGCGAGAATGGATCTAAATCGCGAGCTTCTGACGCTCCACTTACGTTCGTGTTGTGACGATCTTGGCGATTTACACAGTTGGCGCAGTTCTATTCCTTGTATCGACTAAACCGCGCCCGAGTTGAGACAGAAGTGTCCAGAAAATGCAGTCGACTCCCCTGACGCCGCTAGCAGCTTTATGGCTGCATCGGTTCATCGCTTATGAGGAACCGCTGGGAAGGGACCGCTGGGTGCCACGGGTCGCTTGTCCACCCGTGGGAGTACCCTTAAGGGCGATCGAAATGGGTGTACTCACCGTGCTGCTGGAAGTGCTCGTGATACTGGCCGAGCGCCGAACGATCGAGCGTCACACCCAAACCAGGTGTCGCTGGCGGAACAACGCCCCCCTTGTGCACGGGCCAGGGTTCTCCTAACACCAAGTCGTCCTCAACGTAATCCATGAGTGCCTGGGACGCTCGTTGGATATGCGGACAGGCGATACCCAAGTGGACCATGGCCGCCCAAGAAATGCCCGTTTCCAGACAGGCCCTTTGCCAGAACGTTAACCCGAGTCGCGCCAATTGAGCTGCCTGCCGAGGCGTGTCGGATAGCCCACCCTGCAGGTGGAGATCGCCCACAACTCCTTGCACGTGGGGATAGTGGACTCGTTTTTCGGGATCGAGCGAATGGCTCGACATGAGCATGCCATATTCGACACATAGGGTAGACATGTCGACAAATGAAGGCACAGGTTCCTCAAAGCCGCACAAACGTTCCGGACGCACGGCGGAGAGAAACCGTCGCGCCGACGCGAGATCCCACTTCATGTTAGCATCCACGGCCAGCAGCACCTGTGGGCCGACTGCGGCGCGGATGGCCCGCACGTTTTCGATATCGGTTTCCAGCGAGTAGCGACCAACCTTGAACTCAAACATGTCGGCACCGCTACGCTGCAAGGAGTCTCGGGCCAAAGCGGCCATAGCGGCTGGCAGGTCGGACTCGCGCATGCCGGACGCATCCAAATCAAATAAATAGCCGTAAGCCACGAATTCGGCTTGTGGCCGCACGGCACCTCCCAGCAACTCGTAGACGGGCTTGCCGCTCTGTTTTCCAGCCAAGTCCCACAGCGCCATATCGACGGCCGCATAGGCCTCGACCAGATCGGGAGTGGCCAGTGAGAGATAGTCGCTGAAGTCCATGCGAAACAACCGCCGCAAACCGGCGAAATCGCCGATGTCATGCCCAAGCAGTTTGCCGCCCAACGCCCCTTGTAACAAATGAGCTGCAGCGGAGCCCACACATTCGCCGAGTCCCACGGAACCATCATCCGAAATGATCTCGACAATCGTGCGTGTCAACCCGAGCGTGCATCCCCAGGCCCAGCCGCAAGGGCGACGCGCGGGAATGCTCACCGGCGTCGCTTGGATTTCACGAATTCTCATGTTTGGCCGCCCCCAATCGACGAATGGGCTACTTGCTCGATGGGCCTTGGCTTGGCCCACTCCCTCTTGAGCCGCCCGTTCCGACTAAGTCTTGCTTGACACCCAGGAGTGCTACTCTACACTGTAGGCTGTTTGGAGTTATAGGTGGGTTGCGTGATGGCACGCGTGGCGCCCGTGTGCCTTGGTTTCGAGTTTTATTTGGCGCCAATGAAGATGAGATCATGGGACCGATATGACGGACAAGTTTAAACCCAACGTTCCGCGTGATGACCATGCGGTATCTGGTGCACGCCCCTTGCGAATCAAGATTGGTTCGCAGCGAGAATCGCTGAGTACAGATCCCCCGGAACCGTCGCCTGATACGACGATCGCGGCGCAAGCCGCTGAGCAAACGGCCAATCAAGCAGCAGAGGGACGAAACGCTCCCGCGGAGTCTGCGGAGCATAAATCCTCAGCCGTCGACTCGCCGACCACGGTCGTGCCCGCGCCGACTGCAAGTGTCCAACTCCGCACGTCAGCGGAAGAGGCGGCACGCTTGGAAGCGGAAGTTGAAGCCGCACTCGGGGGCATGTCGATCGACGAATTGCTGGCCGTCGATACGGGAATTCGTGTCGGCGCCGATCTGGATCTGGATGGCCGATATCGAGCCACGGTCATCAAGGTTCACCGTGATAGCGTGTTTGTCGCACTCCCCGGACACCATCAGGGCGTAGCCTCGGCGCGACATCTTCCCGCACCGCCAGACGTACAGTCGGTTGTGGAAGTGGTCGTCAATCGTTTCAACGCCGATGAGGGCCTCTATGAGGTTTCGTTGCCGGGGGCTGCCGCCGACGTGGGAGATTGGTCGGACGTGCATGAAGGGATGGTCGTGGAAGCGGTTGTGACCGGTCACAACGCCGGTGGTTTGGAGTGTGAGGTTTCCGGGATTCGTGCGTTCATTCCGGTCAGCCAGGTCGCGGTCTATCGAGTGCAGCACTTGGAGGAATTTGTTGGTCAGCGTTGGGCCTGCGTGGTTGCAGAAGCCAATCCCGCGCGACGCAACTTAGTCCTCAGCCGCCGGGCCGTGTTGGAACGCGAACGAGAAGAAGCCAAGACCCATTTGTTGGCGGCCTTGGAGGTGGGGCAAGTTCGCGATGGTATTGTGCGCAACGTGCGCGACTTCGGCGCCTTCGTCGATTTGGGGGGCGTGGATGGCTTGATACCAGTCGGCAAGTTGAGTTGGGACCGCGTCCAGCATCCGAGTGATGTGTTGCAGGAAGGTCAGCGAATTAAGGTACGCGTGGATCGCGTCGACGCGGCTACGGGCAAGATCAGTTTGTCGTATCGCGATGTCCTGACGAATCCCTGGCAAGGCGCGGTGGCTAAGTTTCCGGTCAACGCGATTGTCGAAGGCGTGGTGTCCAAGTTGATGGATTTTGGCGCATTCGTTCGCCTGGAGGCCGGCATCGAGGGGTTGGTACATATTTCCGAGTTGGCCCATCACCGAGTGGGACGCGTCGATTCGGTCGTCAAAGAGGGGCAGCCGGTCACCGTGAAAATTCTGGCAGTCGATCCGGACGCGCAGCGGATCAGCCTTTCGATGAAAGCCGTGCAGGCGGCACGATCTGCCGACGCGGAGGACGCCCAGTCGGCGGAACTCGATGAGGCACTCGAGGCCACCCGCCGGCGACAGGCCTCCCAGACCCTGCGGGGTGGAACGAGCCGCCGCGGCGGTGGTGACCAGTTCGGCTTGAAATGGTAACGACTCCACAAATTGTTCTGCTTATGTGACGCGTACGGTTCGACCGGAAACTCATCTCTCGATTCCAGGATGAGATTTCGGCGCACGGAGCAAGGAGGACGCAGAGCGCCGCAGTCATGCTGGACCCGCGTACCGACGAACAATTGGCTGCGGAGGCAGCCCGTGAAGAATCCGCCGGCCCGGCATTCGCCGCCTTGGTCGCCCGCTTTCAGCAGCGAGTGTGGCGGATTTGTTACCGATTGATGGGGGATGAGCATGAGGCTAGTGATGCCGCGCAGGAGGTTTTTTTGCAAGTCTTCCTGCATCGGCAACGTTTTCGCGGTGAGAGTAAATACTCCACTTGGCTGCATGGCGTGGCCTTGCGCACGTGTTTGGCCATGCGGCGTGGTTTTGCGCGTCGCAGAAGACGTGAGGGAATCGCGCAAGAGACGGCGCTCCGCCAACAGCAGGCCGGGAGTCGCGAAACGCCCCCCTCCGTCACTTTGGATATCCGGCAAATGCTGAACATTCTGGAAGAGGACGAACGGGCCCTGCTCTTGATGAAATACGCGGAAGGCTACAGTCACGAGGAATTAGCGGAGATGTTTGAACTTTCGGTGAGCGCGTGTAAGATGCGGATCCAACGCGCTCGGGAAAAATTGCAACAGAGATTCCCCGGTCACGAATTTGGCTCAGCGGAAAACTGATAGCGCCAACGCAGTTAACCCATGCCTAAGAACCTGCTGGAACAACTTTCGAGCCAGTTGCCCCCCCCCGTGCCGGCCGAATTCGACGGCCGACTGCGGCGCCGACTCAATCATCGCCTGCTGTTGGCACACCTGGTCGATTTTGTCTTCCGGGCCGTGCCGTACGCATTGCTTCACCTGCTGCGGGCCGCCTGGTCCCTCGTGGCGGGGGTGCCGGCCGGCCCGAGTCGGGAAACCGATCGCCCCGACTAGCCCCCGCCCCCCCCGAAATTCTTGTGACGCGCTGGCGGCGGTCGGCAACTCATCTGTGTGGCCGATGGTTGGTACCGGTGTCCATTTTGGGAGACATGATCATGATGGGAGAAACAATTAACAAATTCCTTTCCCTTTCCTCCGAGGCGTTCGAGAAGAGCTTGGTCGACTTGGGGCAGAAGCTCACCGCCTTGGGCGCTGAGACTATCATCGCGCTGGTGGTCCTGGTCGTTGGGTTCGCCGTGGCGCGGCTGGTGGGCCGATTGTCCACCCAATTGGCGGATCGCATCGGCCTGCAACGTGCTGCTGAGAACGGCGGCGTTGTGCATTCCATGCGTCAGGTTGGCATCCAGCGCACCGTCCCTCAGGTTGTTGGCACCATCATGTTTTGGTTGGTGATGTTCGTATCTGTGATGACGGTTTGTAATGTATTGCATTTGGATGCGGCCACGAACGCTATGTCGGAGGTCGTCGGCTACATACCGAAGATCTTGGTGGCTACGATCATCGTCGTCGTCGGACTCCTGTTGGCCAGTCTGATGCGTGGCGTGATTGCCACCGGGACCGATCGGCTCGGATTGACCTATGCCCCGCAGTTGGCGAACGCCGCCTATTACTTGTTGGCCATGATGGTCATGATCGCCGCATTCGACCAATTGGACGTTCAGTTCGCGCTACTCAATCAGGCGATCTTGATTGTCTTCGGCGGATTGGCCCTCGGTTTCGGCCTGGCATTCGGCTTAGGAGGCCGTGACGTGGTGGGGGGGATTCTGGCTGGTTACTATGTACGGCAACGATTGCAGACGGGCGATCATGTCGTGGTTGGGGACTACGAAGGACGCGTGCGTGAAGTCGGCCCAGTTGCCACGGTGATTGAATCCGACGAGAATGGTCTGCTGCATCGCCGTAGCATTCCGAATACTCGGATGCTGAACGAAGCCGTTCGCTAGTCACAGCGACGTGCAAACGATGAACACTGACACGACCCCGAAATCCCTACGGATTCGGGGTTGTGCGCGTTGGTAGCCGTAGGTGCCCGGGGGAGTTATGGATGGAATTGTTGGTCGGCGTGGATGAAGCCGGGTATGGTCCCAATCTGGGGCCACTAGTCGTATCTGCCACGGTCTGGCGCAGCGATCACGACCGGTTATCCGACCGCTGGTCCGAACGTCTCGCTCCCCATGTGGTCCCGGCGTCCGCCGCTGCGCGGCACGCTGCCACATCCGTGGTGATGGACGATTCGAAACGCCTCTATCAGCCGGCACGCGGAGTGGGCCTATTGGAACGCGGAGTCCTGGCGGCCATCTGGTGCAGTGGTCTTCGGGTGGAATCGTCGTCCCAGCTGTGGGCGACGCTCGACCCGGCGGGCGCAAGCGAACGCCGGAGTTTGCCCTGGTACGCGGCGCATGATTGTCGGTTGCCGCAATCTCCAACTGCCGTCGATCTACCTCAAGTTGCCGAACGCATGTCAACGGGGCTGCGCTCCTGTGGAGTCGAAATCGTGCAGCTCGCCTCCGTGGCCGTCGAGCCCGCGCACTGGAACCAATTGCTGCAAAAATGGGGGAGTAAGGGGACCGTCTTGACGCAGGTCTCACTGCAACTGGTGCGGCAGGTCATCGATCCGTGGAGGGGGGTTCCTATCCGAGTGGTTTGCGACAAACACGGAGGTCGCAATTGCTACGCAGCCGCCTTGCAGCATGTCTTTCCGGAAACGCGGATACAAGTCGGTACCGAAGGACGTGCGTCCAGTCACTACAGCTGGGGAGAGCCCGGGGCGGAGCGTCGGATCCAGTTTCGCTCTGGCGGTGAAGCGTTTTTACCCACCGCCTTGGCCTCCATGACCTCGAAGTACCTGCGGGAATTGGCCATGCAAGCCTTCAATCGATTTTGGCAAGCCCATCAGCCACAATTGCGCCCCACGGCTGGGTACCCAGTGGATGCCCGTCGCTTCAAGGCCGAGATCGCTCCCCTCCAATCGGCCTTGGGCATCTCGGACCAAATGGTCTGGCGCGAACGATGACCTGGCCCATGGGGCTGGACCACGCCGCTGCAACCAGCCTAGACTGGGTTGTGAAGGCGTCGGCGGTGTTCAGCGGAAGCCGGCCGATGGCGCAGGTAACATGAATCCCGATTCTGATCAGTCAGGCACACAGCGACTCAGGCACACAGCGACTCAGGCACACAGCGAC
>SXHS01000183.1 GCA_005773145.1 Planctomycetaceae bacterium
GATCTAACCGCCTCGATGCGGAAATCCCCTGGGGACAAGGTTCCGGATGCCGACCTTCAGGATGCGATCCGCCATGTCTGTCAGACGGCCACCCGCTTGGGTGTGGCCCCCGGGCTCCACGTGTTCACCGCCGAAGCCGCGATCCAGCGAATCGAAGAAGGTTTCCGCTTCATCGCCATCGGTACGGAAACGCGATTCATGACCGCCGGCGCATCCAACGCGCTGACTCGCATCCGCGCGAGCACGGCTTAGCCAGCCGACCCGATCGTCGCTCGTTCCCAGGCGGAGCTTGGGAACGAGAGAAAACTATAAGCACGATGCGCAAGCGAGTGAGTCACACGCAACTGTGCGTTATGCGGCGATCGGCATGAGTACGGACGCATGTAGGGGGGTGGTTTCTCGGTGCCCACTGCGTTTTTGGTCGTCACGGATGGTAAGGCCCCGCCTGAGAACGCAATGATCACGAGGCATCCGCTGTGGCCAGGCCGGCTGCCGCGAGAATGCGTCGAGCTGCGGCTGACGCTGGCAAGACGCCTCGGATAACCTGATCTTCTAGGCTGTCCCGTATCGCCTGTACCTGCGGGTGACCTTGTACAATTTGGATCAACAGATGGTGAACCATCTGCCAGAGCCACTGGAGTTGCTGGCCACTGCGGATTTGGGCGAGCCGGCCATTTTGAATGAGCGCCTCTTGACGCTGTTCGATGGCCTGCCAGATGGACTTAATCCCCTCATCCATCAAAGCGCTGCATGTGAATACGGCCGGCGTGTCCTCCGCTGTGCGACCTGCGAGCAACTGTAGTGCCAGCCGATATTGATGCGCGGCCAATTCGGCGGTGGTCCGGGTGGCGCCATCTGCCTTATTGACCGCCACGAAATTCACGATTTCCAGCAATCCACGTTTGATCCCTTGCAACTCGTCTCCAGCGCCCGGGAGCATCAAGGCCAAAAAGCAGTCGGTCATGTCCGCCACAAGTGTTTCGGACTGTCCCACCCCCACCGTTTCGACAAGCAGTACGTCGTATCCGGCCGCCTCGCAGAGCAAGAGGCTCTCGCGTGACTTACGTGCCACACCCCCCAAGGTTCCGGCCGAAGGTGAAGGGCGGATGAACGCGTTGGGCTCAACGGACAGGCGGGGCATGCGCGTCTTGTCGCCGAGGATGCTGCCGCCGCTAATGCCACTTGATGGATCCACGGCCAGCACGGCAACCCGCTTGCCGCACTGAATCAGGTGCATGCCCAGCACTTCAATGAAGGTGCTCTTGCCGACACCGGGCACGCCAGTAATCCCCACACGCACGGAGCGGCCCGTGTGGGGCAGCACCCGTGTCACCAACTGTTCAGCCAGTGGCACGTGTCGGGGGTGATGGGACTCGACGAGCGTCAGCGCACGGGCCAGCACGCCCATGTCACCGGAGGTCACACCAGCTAGGTATTCGTCCACCGTCAGCTCACGGCGGCCTGTGAGGGGCCGCACCGGTTCGTCCTGTCGCATAACACTGGATATCAAATTCGAGTCCCCGCCGCAACTCCCAGTCCAGCGGCCGATCGATCGGAATCGAGGTCAGCCCCGTCGGTTGCAAAATTCGTATAGAAACAAAGCTGCGGCCGTCGCTACGTTCAGCGAATCGGTGCCGAGCTGCATCGGGATCGTGATCCGGCGGTCGCAGGATGCCATGACCTCCGCGGAAATGCCATGCCCCTCACTGCCGAAGATGAGCACCATCCGACCAAGCCGCGCGGCCGTGGAAAGGGCTTCCGCAGCTGGGTCGAGCACGGTGGCGATACTGGTAAATTCCAATTCTTGCCGAAGGATGCGCAGATCCCTCGCTAGATCGGGGGACTCCAACCATCGCAGCTTGAAGACGTTTCCCATCGAAACGCGTAGCACTCGACGCGAATACGGGTCGGCACAGCCACGTCCCAACAACACCCCACCGGCGCCGAATGCCGCCGCGTTCCGTAGGATGCCACCGATGTTTTCCGGATCGGCAATGCCGTCCAACGCCAGCCAAACAGGCTGGTTGTCCAGTGAACCCGAGACGTAGTTGATGAGGCCTGCCGTCTCCAAACGCTGTCCGCATCCCAGCACTCCGCGATGAAAGGGATATCCCACGACCGCCGACAACTGCGTGGCAGTCAAGACATAAACCGGTACGGATGCGACCAAGTCGTCGGCAAGGTCTTGCAATCGATCTTCGGCAGCGAGTACCGATAAGACCTGATGAGGACTCTGCCACATGCGTTCGACGAGCCAATGGCCCTCGGCGACAAAGACACCCTCACGCTGCTCGCGACGTGAGGACGGCAACTCTCGGAACGGCGTCAGACGAGGGTCATCGATCGACTCAAGACGCACGAAAGGCATGTCACGACGCTCTCTGCTGATGCCTACTGGCGATTCGTTTCCCCGGCAGAGCAAACAGTCGGAGCTAAACGGCGTGGATGGAATGTGAAAGCGGGTGAAGGGAATCGAACCCTCGTAATCGGCTTGGGAAGCCGACGCTAAACTACTGTTTTCCAAGTGGAAAACATAGCCACGCACTACATTTCCCAGCGGGCTTGCACTACAATTCCAAGTGTCACCAAGCAACCCGCGCGGCCCTGATTCTAAGGAGTCCAGGTATGCTTCGCAAGCCACGTAAGCGGCGGATTCCCGCCCTGAAATTCACCAAGGCCCGAGACACCGGCTGGCACGTTTCGTTTCGTGACCCCGTCACGGGGAACCCTCGCAAGCACCGCTTCGGGATGGTCAGCCGCGAGGAGGCCGACCAGCTCTACCACGATTGGGTCGCCGCCCACCTTCGCGGCCAGACCCCGAGCACCAAGCTGAAACGGCGAAAGAAACTCGACCTCCAATTGGTCGAGGTTAAACCTCAGAAACATGGCGTCGGCGTCGACATTCTGCCGGGCAGCCTGTTGCACATTGCCTCCGGGTTATTGCGTTATGAGGAGTCCCGGATTCGCAGCGAAGCCGGACCTCGCCGGGCTGGCAGCATCTCAAAGGAGGTTTATGACCAACGGAAGGTGTACGCCAAAGAAATTCTTCAATTCATCACAACCCGGCACGGGCAGGGAGCCGCTGGTCGCATGACGCTTGCTGACTTCAGCATGGACGACGTGGAAGCGTACAACCGAGCAATTGTCGAAGCCGGATACTCGTCTTCTCAAGTCACAAAGCGGCTCCAATTCGTGAAAGCTATGTTCGACCGTGCTGGAAGACCCGAACACGGCGGCCAAGTGCTCGCGTGGAATTGGAACTCTCGCGACGTGCATCATGGAAAGCCTGCCCGCAAACGAACTTTGCCATC
>SXHS01000184.1 GCA_005773145.1 Planctomycetaceae bacterium
AGGGCCGGGGGTGTCCGTTGCGAAGTTGACTTCGAGCCCTCCCCGCCGCACGCGGGTGCGTGTTTCGCCCGGCGGATACCGCTCGCGTAGGCCGAAGGCCTGAAGTCACCGTAGCCTGGGGCAACGCCCCAGGTTGATGGCTCTCCTGAGGCCTCGTGGGGACGCGCGATTCCTGGGCCTCGCTACGAGGCTAGCCCATGTTGCGCACGACGCCGACCACGACGCCGAGGATCCGGGCGTCTTTCACAAAAATCGGCCGCATGCGGTTGTTGGCGGGTTGCAGGCGAATGCGACCCTTTTCCGGATACCAGTACTTCAGGGTGGCCTCGCCATCTTCCGTCTGGGCCACGACCATTTGCCCAGCCGCGGCCGTACGGGCCTTTTTGACCACCACATAGTCGCCGTCCACGATGTGCGCGTTGACCATGGAATCGCCACGGACTTCCAACACGAATGTGTTTTTGCGACTGAACATATCAGAAAAATCCACCCGTTCCTTTTGTTCAACCGCCTCGTGCATCACCCCCGCTGCAACGCGACCCGAGAGCGGCAATCCCGTATCGGGCAATGCTTCGGGGTTCAACGTGATTGCCCGCGACATGTTTGGCTCTCGCACGATGAGCCCCTTCTTTTCGAGCGCTTTCAGATGGCACATCACGCCATTGGGCGATTGGATCTTGAATTTCGTTCCAATTTCTCGGACCGTGGGCCCATAGCCTCGCCCGAGGATCAAATCGCGAATGAATGATAACACGGCCGCCTGGCGCTTGGTCAATGATTCCAGTCCCATCTTGTCCACTCTCTTTCCCCAAAAACCATGTGGCTAAAAATGCAAATATCATCCGGCTCCCCACACCCAGGGGATCTTGTATACTGCCGATCGCTGCGTCGGACTCGCGCCGGGCGTATTGGGATAATATACGGGTGTACATAGAAACCATCAAGTGTACATGTAAAAACTTTTTTTGGTCGTGTCGGGACGGAGGGTGGCGGTGCGATCGGGCCTGTGAGCCCTCGTCGTACCGCGCATCATGGGGTGCCGCAGGCAGTTGGCCCCTACTGGGTGGCACGGGCGGCTGGTCCCTCCGTGCTCCTGTGGGTGAGTTTTGACGTTGCGCTTTCGCACGATTGTTCCTGATAGGATACTAGGTAGGGGGGCGGCGGCGATTGGCGGGCTGGGAAATCGGCCTAGCCAAACGGCTGATCGAGCCCAGCGACCTACCCTACATACAGTGGAATCCGACCCAAAGGGAATCGATCATGAACCGATCTGGGAATTTGAATTGCCGCGCGCGGTGGCCATCCAGCTGGATGGTTGACCGGAGCGTCCGACGTGCCGCGTGCGAACGATCGTGGATTTTCTTCCTAGTGAGTCTCACGATAGGGAGTGGCATCGGACTGAGGGGCGGGGTGTGCCTGTACGGCGCCAGTCCTACGGCCAGCGACCAGGAGGCACTCCCCGGCGAGGAGGGGGAAGCCACCACGGCGGATACTGCCACAAGCGAGTCCGCAGACTCAGGGGGCGAAACCAACGACGCCGCCCGCAAGACGACCAAGATTGCCACGATCAACGTGCAGGGGGAAATGGCCGAGCATGTTAGCCAGGTCGGCCTGTTGGGCGAGCTCGAGCAAAATCTGGCGAGGTTCATCGCCCGCTTGGATGCCGCCGCGAAAGACGAAGAAATCGCTGCTGTCGTGCTGCGGCTGCGCAGTCCTTCCATTGGTCGCGCACGTACCGACGAACTGCGTGCTGCGATTCAACGCACGCGTCAGGCCGGGAAAAAGGTTTATGCGCAGATGGAGATGGCGGCTCCCGCCGATTTGCTCGTCGCGAGTGCCTGCGACCAAATCATCATGCCGGAGTCGGGGGCTGTGATCCTGAACGGCGTGCGTGCCGAGGTCACATTTCTCAAAGGGCTACTCGACAAACTCAACGTCCACGCCGATATCCTGCAGGTCGGCGACTTCAAAGGTGCCGCGGAGCCCCTGACCCGTGACGGGATGAGCGATGCTTTTCGCCAGCAGTTTGAGATGGTGATTGAGGACTATTATCAGCAGATGATCGAGACACTGGCCAGCGATCGAAAGCTCGAACGCTCCCAGGTGCAAAAACTCATTGATACCGGATTGTTCACTGCCACCAGCGCCCAGCAGGCTAAGTTGATTGACACCATCGCCTACGAACATCAAATGCTGGAATCGCTTAAGCAGCAAACCGATACCGACGAACTGGAAATCGTCGAGAACTATGGCAAGGTCAAGGTCGACACCGAGTTCTCGGGATTGGGCGGCATGGTAAAGCTGATGGAACTGATGCTGGGGGCGGAAACGAGCACGAGCAAATCGCAGCGTCGCAAGATTGCGGTTGTCTATGCGACTGGTGCCATTACGTCCGGTAAGAGTTCCTCGAACGTGATGGGCCAATCGAGCGTGGGGAGCGACACCATGGTGGAAGCCCTGCAGAAGGCGGCCAAGGATAACGAGGTGGCCGCGATTGTGCTGCGAGTCGATAGTCCCGGAGGATCTGCCTTGGCGAGTGACCTAATCTGGCGCGAATTGCGCCGGATCGAGAAGCCGGTCATTGCCAGCATGGGGGATGTTGCCGCGAGCGGCGGCTACTACATCGCGATGGGCTGCGACAAGATTTTCGCCGAACCCGGTACCTTGACTGGATCGATCGGCGTTGTGGGGGGCAAGGTGGCGATCGGGGCCATGTGGAATAAGGCCGGGATCACCACTCAAGTCATCAGTCGCGGCGCCAACAGCGGTCTGTTTTCGACCCAGGCTCCGTTCACCGATTCGGAACGGACGGTATGGCGCGGCATGTTGGAGGAAACCTACGAACAATTCACTTCCAAGGTGGCCCTCTGTCGCCAGATGGACCGCAAGCAGGTGCTGGAATTGGCCGGCGGCCGTATTTGGACGGGCCGGCAAGCACAGTCCCGAGGGCTGGTGGACCGCATCGGCTCGCTACGAGACGCCATTCAAGAGGCCAAGTCGCTCAGCGGTATCGGTCCCGATGAGAAGGTCGAATTGCTCCTCTTGCCCCAACCCAAGAGCTTCTTCGAGCAAATGATTGACGACGCGTCGGTGCGCACGCCCTGGCAGAGCTGGTTTGCCTCGTCCGTCTCCTCGTCGCCGCTGGCCAAGGCAGCACTTGGTCCCGTTGCCGATCTGCAATTGGTCGAGGAGTTGTTTCGCGAGCCCACCCTATTCTTGTTGCCCTTTCGCCTGCAGATTCATTGATGGCCCGAACACCGAGGGCAACAGTTCTTCAAGGAACTGCGCGAGTCGGTCGGTGGCTGAGATGGCCTGTTCACGCAGTTGCCAGAGATCTTGGATGCGTTTCGGATTTCGAAACAGGACACCGGCCGCTGCGCCCCACCGCGCTGCAGCGGTCTTTTGTTGCAGAAGTGTGGCGATTTCGGGGGGGAGCGATTGGTCGAACGTGTCGCTGACGATGCGCACGGACAGGAACGGAATCCTCGCCACCTGACAGGCATGTGCGACGGCGTAGGTCTCCATGTCGCAGGCGATCGCGTCGTGAGCCCGTGCCAAGGCGCTACGCTCATCCGGAGTGCGCACGAGATGGTCCACGGTAACCAATCGACCGCGGTGCATGGTGGGGTGCCCCGCGACTAGAGAGTTACTGGGCTCGAAGCCAACGTGCAACGCTGGGCGTTCCGGGGCGACGACGGACTCCGGCATGAGGATCTGATGGAGCCCCAGGTCGGGGCTCAACGATCCCGCGAATCCTACGGACAAGATGCCGCGTGGCCGATAGAGGCCAATCGTGTCTTGTGTAGCGCGGCCGGCCGCCGCCTGCCCCACGCCCGCTTCGACCAAGAGCACCTTATGCTGTCCCAAGCGGCCCACGTGTTCCTGATGATGCGCGCATTGCGTCGTGACAACGGACGACATGCGATCGAGGATGCCCCCCGCCTCGATCGACAAGGCCACGACCATAGCGATGGCTGGGGGCTGCGGCGTTTGTTGTAGATCCGCGCTCATGGAGGCCTCGTAGCGGGTACGCCCCGCCTTGCCGCGACGCTTGGTTGGAGGGAGGGGTGATTGGGGCCACCCGAACTAAGTTCGTTGGATGATCGGCAATCGCAGTCCCTCGCCAGCGACCGCCGTGCCTTCCGTGACCAACGGTATTTCGAGCGTCGTTTCCATCGGTGGGACGGGCTCGTCCCACTGCGGTAAATGATTGCCACGCCCGATGCCAAACAGGGATAGCCGGACGGTGCGCCAAAAACCACGCCAGGAATGGAAGGTCTCCATAACCGCCGTCGGTTCGTATCCGCAGTGTACCATGCAGTCGGCGCAGCGCGGATTGCCACTCGCTCGGCCGTACTGCTGCCATTGGGTGTCCGCCATGAGCTCCGCGAACGAACCGCAAAATCCCTCATCGAGCAGATAGCACGGCTTTTGCCAGCCCAAGACGCTGTAGGTGGGGTTCCCCCAAGGGGTGCATTCGGCCTGCCAATTTCCTTGCAGGAACTCCAAGAAAAGAGGGGTCTGATTGAATCGCCAACGGTGCCCGGCCTGATGCAACAATCGACGAATCAGCTGCTGAGTCTGCTCACGCTGCAAGAAATGATGTTGGTCCGGCGCCTTGGAGTAGCTGTAGCCCGGGGAGATCATCATGCCTTCAACCCCCAAGGCCATCATGTCATCAAAGAAGGCCCGCATGCGGTCGACATGCATTCCGGCAAACAGTGTGGTATTCGTGGTGACGCGAAATCCTTGCCGCAAAGCGGCCCGAATGGCCCGTACGGCCGTATCATAGGTCCCCTCGCGGCAGACGGCCCGGTCGTGCTCCTCGCGCGGACCATCCAGGTGCACGGAAAATGCGAGGTACTTCGTGGGTTGAAATCGCGGCAGGGCTTCTTCGAGTTTTAAGGCATTCGTGCAGAGATAGACATACTTCTTGCGCGCCACCAAGCCGGCCACAATCGTATCGATCTGCGGATGTAGTAGCGGCTCGCCGCCAGGAATGGAGACAATTGGGGCCCCACAAGACTCCACGGCCGCAAAGCATTGCTCAGGAGTGAGGTGCTGCCGAAGAATCTCGGCTGGATGTTGTATCTTGCCACACCCGGCACAGGCCAGATTACAGCGATACAAGGGCTCTAACATCAGCACCAAGGGGTAACGCCGCACGCGGCGTAGCCGCTGCGTGGCCACATATCGAACCACCGTCCACATCTGGGAAATCGGTACCCCCATCCGCCGTTCTCCAATCTCCAATAGACCGCGTTGTCCGTCGCTGCTCGGCGATCACCGCGTGCGCGTGCATGCCCGATTCCAGCGCGCCAGTGCCAATAACGGAAAATAGATCGGATACAGGTGATAGCGCAAATAGAACACCCGCGGGAACCCAGTTCCGGTGAAATACTCCTCCTGCCAAGTCCCATCCGCCTCTTGGCTCTCGATCAAGAAGCGTACGCCGCGCTCCACCTCCGGCGAATGCATGCGACCGGCCGCCATCAAGCCCATCAAGGCCCAGGCCGTCTGTGATGCGGTTACGGGACCCTGGCCTCGCTGTTGTGGGTCGGCGTATGAATGGGCCGACTCGCCCCACCCACCGTCGGCTTGTTGGTGGCGAAGCAACCATTGGGCGGCGTCGTCGACCATCGGATCGTGCTGCGGGACGCGGACCGCACGCAGCCCCTCGAGGGCCTGCCAGGTTCCGTAGATATAGTTGACTCCCCAGCGACCATACCAGCTTCCATCCGACTCTTGGTTCCGGCGCAGGAAGGCAACGCCGCGGTCCACGGCTGCTTGACCGCAGGCCATATCCCAACGTCCCAGGGCCTGCAACACACGGCCAGTCAGATCGGCCGTGCTGGGGTCGATGAGTGCGTTGTGGTCCGCGAACGGCGCGTGGCACAGATACTGTCGATTGTTGTCTCGGTCGAACGCGCCCCACCCGCCATCACGATTCTGCATGCCCAGCATCCAGCGTCGCCCTCGTCGACTGGCTGCTGCGGCGTGGTCCAGCAACGAGACATAGTCGAGCGCCCGGTTGGCGCTACTGGCCCGTACCATCGCGACCATCGAGTCCTCGGCTGGGGAAGCATTCGGTACTTCACCAGCAAACTGGTCGCGCAGGGCGATCAAGACCATCGCCGTGTCGTCTACATCGGGATAGAATCCGTTCCGGTGCTCAAAGAACCATCCGCCCGGTTCGCTTGGATTCGACCGAGCCCAATCCCCTGGACGCGTCACCTCCTTGGACAAGAGCCATCGTGCGGCACGGCACAGCGATGCCTCGTGCGCCGGCTCGCCCGCCGCCACCATCGCCTGCATGCCAATCGCCGTGTCCCACACCGGGGATGCGCAGGGTTGAATTCGTGCCATGTCGCCTGGCAGTGGGACCGTCCAGGCATCCAGCTGATCCCGACACTGGCGCAGCGAAGGGCTCGAGTCGTCATGGCCCAGACACTTCAACGCGATGATTGACCAAACGACGGGTGGAAAAATAGCCCCCAAGCCATCGCTATCCTCCATCCGCTCGGTGATCCAATGCTCGGCCGTCCGCATGGCACGTGGTCGCAAGGGGTGGATCCGTCGACGATCGAGCCACTTCAGAGATTGATCCAGCATTAGGAATAGCCGGCGCCAATTGAGCCACCGAGTCGATGGTGCCAGTCCCGGGCACTCCGGCCAAGCCCATTGATCCGGCTCACGGAGAAATAACTCGCCGATCCCCATCGAATCAGCGACATTCCGTGCCGGCCGACAGGCCGAGACGATCGACAGGGGGACCAACATCGTCCGCGACCAGGCACTCACATGGTAGATATTGATGGGAAACCAGGTGGGAAGCAGAACGGCCTCCGGAGGTACGGATGGGCACTGATCGTATGAAATTTGTCCCAATAGGGCCAAATAAAAACGCGTGAAACTGTTGACCTTGTCAGCGCCCCCATGAGCTCGAATGGCCGTCCGCGCTCGTGCCAACTCCGGTTGATCGGCCGTATAGCCAGCCAATTTTAGCGCAAAATAGGCTTTGACGCTGACACTGACATCCAAAGGCCCCCCCGGATACTGCGACCAACCGCCCTCCGCCTGTTGTTGCTGCAGCAGGTAGCGTGCGGCCTTGGACACGACCGGATGATCCAGCTCGTCCAACCACGCCAACAACAACACGGTCTCGCTCTCAAGAATTGTGTCCCCTTCTAGCTCGCCGCACCAGTAGCCATCGGGATGCTGTTGCGTCAGCAGCCACTGGCGAGTGCTCTGGCAGGCGGTCGTCACGCATTGCAATAGGTCCCTGTCCACTGGGACCCGTGGGTTTCGTGCCCCGCTCGTCGGGCGTTGGCCGCGTGTCATGCGGGAATCGGGCGCAGCGCGAGAGTCCTGCGCGTGCGGCGCGGCCTGCGTGGAATTCTCTTGCCTTGGGAATAGGCCCCAAGTGCTTGGCCAGCGTCGTGGTGTGTTCGGCCGAGTGCTCATCCGTGATTATCCATGCGCCCGCTTGGGGCTGTGCCAGACAGATCCAACATGACCGCCCACCGAGGGAACCAACACATGACGGTCATGTTCCGCGCATCATGCAGCCGCCTCAACTTACGACAACTGACGCCGATCGACAATGTTAATCTGCGGCGAGATGAAACGCTGTTCGGCGGCCGGTCGGCACGAATCGGTGTCCACGTCGGCTCGTGAGATTCCCGGCCACACCCAGCCGAGAGTCTTGTTTTGGTGACTTGTCCTGTTTGCGCAAGTGATTGCTGAGACACGACTTATGGATTTGCACTTGAAAACGGCTCGGCCCCCCAACTAGCATGTATGAGTGGGCCAGAGGCGGCGGGCGAAAGCCGTTTGGGGTGCCCACATGAGGCGGCGACCGTCCCAACCGGCAGGATCGTGTCGGTTGGGGGATTTGAGCGAAATGCAGTGATTGGAACGGCGCGAGTGCGGGCAATGCGAGTTCACAACTTCAATTATCGAACTCAGCCGAAGCCGACAAGTCGGTTGGGGTTGCCTGAGAACGCCGTTGATCGCAATCGGGGTGTCAATCACGCAGTGCCGCGTAGCAAGCGGGTGCGCAGTACGAATGTCGACCGGCGCGGGCCGGCTTTGCCACCGGAAACTTGGTACGAACCGAACGGCAACAGCAATGGTCACTATCGGATTGTGGTGCAATCGGCTGGCCCTGGTTATCGTCACGCCGTGACTGCCGAGCAGGTCGCCGATCGTTTGAGCCGATTGCCGGACAACATGCTGTCGACCTTAGAGGTGGTCCAGTTGAGCCGCATGACCCGCAAGAAGGAACGGTTCCCGTGTTATGGCATGCAATGGGGCAACACGCTTTACCTCTACCCGATCGAGGAAGGGCTCGTTGAGCACTATGCGAAGGCCCCTTCGATGGCCGTGTTTAACGAGGCCCGCATGTTTGGTGGCACCTGGGAGCAATTGCCGGGGGGCCGCTGGCGATTGGTCTGGACGGCGGAAGCCATTCGCGACTTCTACCTCAACAACATTCTAATTCACGAGTTGGGGCATCTCTTGGACCACCGCAATACGCGGTACACGGATCGAGAGCGTTATGCCGAGTGGTTTGCCATTGAGCATGGCTACCGTTCCAGCCAGCGTCCTGACTTGGCCCGCCGCGTGATGCGCCGCCATCATGCATCTTAAGGATGGCGTTTCCCCTCCACGCCTGATCTGCCCCTGTGGAGGCCGACAACCTGGGGTTGCGCTGCGCTCCACCCCAGGCTGACATGTGTGGCCCCGTTGGGGCCCGGAGGCTGACTGGTGTGGTACGATGAGCGGTCTGCCTGAGAACGTGCGTGGGCGAAAACCCGGTTATTCTCGGCATAAGATACTTCATGGAGATGCCACTCGGGGCAATAGTACCTCATAACCGTTTTCTTTGGGGGGGGAGAGAACCACATGGTGCCAAATGGGAGTCTTCGGCGGCCATCCTGCAGCTTGACCAGACCGATGGGCTGTCTGTTTCTGTTGTCCTTGCTGCCCTTTTGCTTGGCGTGCGTTCCAAGTCC
>SXHS01000026.1 GCA_005773145.1 Planctomycetaceae bacterium
GAACCTCGACATGATGGTCCCGAGATTTCGACCGGCCGCCGCGATTCTGTGTGTCTGTGACATGGTGATTTCTCCGAAGTGTTGGGACGTCAACGCCGTTGCGAATGCTATGGGAAAGTGGTGACACGGATCCCCAGTTGTAACTGTTCAAACGGCGTTTGCACAGTGGTCGGGGATCCCTATTGTGGACGTTTGACTCGGGCAGTTAGCATGGGGCTGACGTGGATTGAATTGCCGGTGCGAAGTCGTCGGGTCATGCCTTCTTGGATGCTTCATGGAAGATAGAGTTGCCACCGTCGATCTCGCCGGAGCCGTTGGGCACCATTGGGGGCTCCGGCGGACGGCGGAGATCGTTCTGATCGGTTTGGTATTCTTTGTTCAGGCGGGGTGGCCGCCGCCAGATGTGAACGAAGCCCATTATTTGGCCAAGCTCAAGCACTTCTGGGACTCGCAGTGGTGTCCCGGGGATGCGTTTCTAAAATCGGCAACGGCACACGGAGCGTTTGCCTGGACCTGCGGCTGGTGGACGCGTTATGCGTCGCTGCCTGTCGTGGCTTGGCTGGGGCGACTACTCACCTGGGGCCTGTTGGCCTGGAGCTGGTATCGACTGAGCTGGACGATCGTGCCGCGATTTGGCGTCGCATTGCTGACTGGCGGCTTGGCAGTGGCCCTGTGGCAATATGGCCATATGTCGGGTGAATGGGTGGTGGGGGGATTTGAGGCCAAGGGCATCGCTTACGCCTTGAACTTTCTAGCGATCGGTGATCTGTTGCGTCATCGATACGGATGGGCCTGCATCGGGTTCGGCGCCGCGACGGCCGTGCACGTGCTCGTCGGCGGCTGGGCATTCCTGGCGGCCGGGCTGTTGTACGGTTGGGACCGATGGATCGATCGATCTGCCACGAGGGCTCAGCCCCCACCCAGCGTCCCCTGGGGAGCGGTGCTGGGGGCCATTGCGCTGGCCCTCTGTGGCGTTTGGCCGGCGCTGGGGCTCAATACGGGCGTCGCTTCGGAGACGGTCGAGTTGGCGGAAATCGTTTACGTTCACCGGCGATTGCCACATCACCTTGTCTTTACTCAATTTCCGTGGCCATTGATTGCCCGGCACCTGGGTTTGGTGTGTGTTTGGGCCGCTTTAGTTTGCGCCCTCAATCGCCAATCCGCATATCGGCGGTTGACGGTCTTCATCTGGGGTACGGTGCTGATATCGACCGTGGGGGCCGTGCTGAGTTTGGTGTTGGGGCATGACCTGGGAGCATCCGCGCAGTGGCTGCGATTCTATTGGCATCGTCTGTCCGACGTGATGGTCCCGGTAGGAGTTGCCATTGGGTGCGCGGCTTGGATTGAGGCTCAGTCGGTATTTCGCCCGAGCCGGGCTGCATGGGCAATGATTGCCGCGATCGGCGTGGCGACCAGTCTGATGGGGTACCACATCTGGCAGCGATCCTTGCCGCCAGCAACCCACGTAGTTCGCCACGATGACTCAACGGACTGGCGGCGCGTTTGCCGTTGGATTGCCGACAACACTCCACCGAATGCTCGCGTGTTCACGCCGATCAGCCAGCGCACGTTCAAATGGTACGCGCAACGAAGTGAAGTGGTCACCTGGAAAGATATCCCCCAAGATGCTGCCGGGATTGCCGAATGGTGGCAGCGATTTCAGCGTGCCAAAACCTTTCGCAGGCGTCTGCATGAGCCGCCGGAGTTGATCTTCGGCGAGTTGCAGTCGATGGCGGAGGACTACCAGTTCCAATATGTGTTGGTCTCGGGATTTTCGCCGCGCCCCACGTGGTGCGGCCAACCAGTGGTTTACGCCGATGGAGGCTATCTTGTCGTGCGTCTCATGTCCCCTATAGTGGGAGTCGGTCCCTGTGAGTCTGGAAATGATGCGCCTCGCGTTAGGCGAGGAGATGGAACCTTCTGATGTTGCGTATTGGCATTTTAGGTGCGACAGGCTACACGGCCGTTGAGTTGATCAAGATTCTCTTGCGGCACCCGCAGGTGGAGATTGGCGTCGTCACGAGCCGTCAGGAGGGGGCACCCACCATAGCCTCCATTCACCCGCAATTGACCGGTCGATTGGATTTACGTGTCGAGGACTTGGCACCGCTGGATGTCGCCGCGCGTTGCGACTGTGTTTTTAGTTGTTTGCCGCATGCGGCTTCGGCGCAGGCCATCGCCCCCATGTTGTCTACCGATGTGCGGGTGGTGGATCTGAGCGCGGACTACCGGCTGCGCGATCCCCGAGTCTATGCGGAGTGGTATGGGGATCATCATCCGGACAACGGGCGATTGGGGAAGGTGGTCTACGGATTGCCGGAATTTTATGCCGCTGAGATCGCCCAATCGCAACTTGTGGCGAATCCTGGCTGCTATCCGACGTCGGCCATCCTGGCGTTGGCGCCACTCGTGCGTGGCGGATTGGTGCGACCGGAGGGAATAATTGTCGACTCCAAGAGTGGCGTCAGCGGTGCCGGACGCACGCCCAAGCTGAATACGCTCTTTCCCGAATGCAATGAAAGCGTGGCTGCGTACAATGTGGGACACCATCGTCACACTCCGGAGATCGATCAGGGAATATCGATGATCTCCGGCAAGGACGTGCAAGTGGTGTTCACGCCACACCTGATCCCCATGGATCGGGGAATTTTAACGACCACCTACTCCGTGCCAACTGCCGGTGTCACCGAGACCCAGCTGATGGATGCATTGCGTGCAACCTACGCCAGCGCCCCGTTTGTACGTGTGGTGGATCACCTGCCGGCCACCAAGGATTGCAGCGGCACGAATTTCTGTCATCTGACGGCTCGGATCGTGCGTGGTCGCGTGGTAACCGTGAGTGTCCTGGATAACTTGATCAAGGGAGCTTCAGGCGCGGCCGTGCAGAATATGAACCGGATGTTCGGTTACGGGGAAACCTTGGGCTTTTACTAAGTGCGCATGAGGTGACACGGTTCATGGAAAAGTTCATGGAAAAAACGTCGATGGCATTGCCTATGGGATTTCGTTTTGCTGGCCAGGCATGCGGGATCAAACAAGATCCCTCACGTCTGGACCTGGCACTCATTGTGTCCGATGCGCCCTGCGCGGCGGCTGGTGTGTACACGCAGAATCGGGTGGTCGCCGCGCCGGTTGTTCTCGATCGGCAGCGAACTCCGGCCGGTGATGTACAGGCCGTCGTGGTGAATTCCGGAAATGCCAACGCCTGCACCGGCGAACAAGGAATGATCGATGCGCAACGCATGACGCAATGGACGGCAGAGGCACTTTCGCTTCGCGAAGAACAAGTGCTGGTCATGTCCACCGGCATCATCGGCCAGCCATTGCCCATGGAAAAGATCGCCCGCGGCATCCAACAGGCTGCCCAGCACCTCGCGGCGAACGACGAGCACCAACAGGCGGCGGCGCGGGCCATCATGACCACCGATAAGGCGCCGAAATACACGAGTCGAAGTGTGAGCGTTGGAGATACCACCTACTCCATTCTGGGAATGGCAAAAGGGGCCGGCATGATCGGCCCCAACATGGCAACCATGCTGGCCGTGATTGTCACCGACGCACGTATGGACCCCGACCGGGCTCAATTCGAGCTCTCCCAAGTCGCGGATGTCACGTTCAATTGCATCAGTGTCGAAGGACATACGAGCACGAACGATACCCTGTTGTTACTCGCCAATGGCCGCGCCGGTGGCGTGGCGTTGCAAGGAGACGGGCTTGGAGTATGGCGACGAGCGCTACACGAGGTCTGTGGAGAGTTGGCTCGGGCCATTCCTAATGATGGTGAAGGCTCGACGCATTTGATTCAGATCGATGTGGATGGCTGTGCGAGTCGATCGGATGCGCATGCCATCGCTCGCGCCATTGCGAATAGTCCTTTGGTGAAAACCGCCATCGCGGGTGCGGATCCCAACTGGGGGCGTATTGTGTCAGCCGCGGGGTATGCCGGTGTGCCGTTCGACCCGCAGGCGACGGATTTGTTGCTGAACGGCACCCTGGTCTATCAAAACGGCCAGCCGCTCGCATTTGACGCCGCAGCTGTTTCAACATCGATTCGGACAAATCGGCAAACGGAGATCCACCTGAAACTGTCGGAAGGCCCGGGCCATGCCCGCTTTTGGACCAGTGACCTGACCGCCGAATACGTGCGGATCAACGCCGATTACCACACCTGATCTCGCGGCGATTTCGCTCGAAATACCGCAGCGATTATTTTACATCCGCTTCTGCCCGCGTGGGAATTTCCCCGACCAGCGCAACATGCGCCGGATGGGTGTTCGAGATTACGATGCCCACAACGCAGCCGTCTCGTACGGCGACCACGCAGGCACCGTGGTGATTCACACCGATCGCAAGTGACGGTTCGATGTTCCATCCCAGCTCGCTTGTGGTTAACCGGATAGCGGCCAGCGGAATGGGCACTTCGTTGGGTGCCGTTACGACCACACAATCCTCCACCTGTTCCGCGTGGCGAATGAGGTTCCTAGGCCAACCAGTGGGGCCGGCGGTTACCGGTGCTTCGGGTGTATAAAGGGCAAGTTCTCCCAACATTTCACCCCGATTGGGCGACACGGGTAGCTGTCGGCCGTCGAGTTCCAGAGTCGGAGCCGAGTCGGCCTCCGGTGTTGCCACGACCAGCATATCGGCCGGCCCCAACAGACGTTGGTCGTCCAAGGGGAGCAACCATCCGTAACGATGGGACGTGCGTTGAAACCCGAGAAATCGCTGCTGCTCGGAGCGAAGTGCTCGGATCAGCTGTGGCAAGGCGCGCCCCTCCGGCAGCAATTGCGCACCCACGGCAATGCGTGGCTGGGCGGTTAGCCACCCGGACTCGGGCCGAGCCGCCAGTGCAAAACGGTGCCCCGTCGCCACCGAGCGTCCGGGGGGATCCAAGGTGACAAACGCAACGCCCCCTAAGGCCATATTCGACAAAGTATCGGCGTCCAGCCGAAGGCCGGACAGACCGAGCGATAGATCCAGACCACTCTTGCTCCAAAAGCGACTGTTCTCGCGCACCAGATTCCGATAGGCCGGTTGCACGAATCCTCGCGCCTCAACCGCGGCACCGTCACTCGTTAGCCCAACCGACACAACGTGCCCCACGCGGACGCCCCGATAGGTAATCGGCACGCCTCGGCTTAGCCCGACCAGGTCCGGCCCTTCGAGCACAAACTCGATGCCTCCGTCTAAATGATCTCCCGCTGGCGGTTCGGGCAAACCGTCGAATTCGGTTGCCAGCGGACCATCCGCACTACCCGGCAGAACCGCAAGATACTGGCCGGCAAACAGCGTATCGAGCCCCCGCACCTCGGCAAGACTGACATTCAGACGCTCGATCCAAAATTGGCTTCCCTGGCGGGCCAGACCTGCCGCGGCAGCCTGCAATTGCACATGTATTTCCGCACCGTCCAATTGGTCATTCAATTGTACGCGACTGACTTCGCCGACTTCGATGCCGGCGTGACGTAAGCGATCCCCCGGTTTGATGCCGTGGCCATGAGCAAAGCGAATGACAATCAGGGGCCCGTGCAACCGTCCTGCAACCACCACCAATCCAATCGCGACACAGGCACACACGAGCGTCAAACACCACCAACCCGTACGCAGCTGCCCCGCCCGAGATCGCCAGCCGGCCTCCAACACATTCGGGCGGGGAAATGAAAGCGTCTCATCACGCGTAGAGCTGTTCACGTTCAGTATCCTCCTGCCAAATTGCGTGTGGATCAAACAGACTTGCAGCCAAGATACTCAGCGCCACACACAGCACAAACGCCAGCACGGCCGGCCCCAATTGAAAACGAACCAAATCCCCCAACTTAACCAGCATCACCAAGAGGGCCAAAAGGAGAACGTCCAGCATGCCCCACTTTCCCACGAGTTCCATTACCCTAAAAGTAATGGCTCGGTGACGCTTGGTTAAGAGCTCTAGCAGACTCAGTTCCAACAGCATCACGATCTTGAACAGTGGAAAAACAATGGAAAACACCAGGACAATACCCCCAACAAACCACTCGCCGTGCATCAGCATGTCGAGTGTGCCGCTTAGAATGCTGGAACGATGATGCTGCCCCAGGCGTTCAATCTCGAGGATGGGGAGAAGAATTGCCGGCCAGTAGAGAAGGAACGCGGCGAGTGCCAACGCCGCGGTGCGACTCGCGCTGCGTTGCAACTGGTTCGGTTGGCGAATGGCACGCCCGCAGCGCACGCAGCGGGCAACCTGATGGGGCGCCAAGCCTGTCATGTGGTGGATCAAGCCACAGCAGGCGCAAGCCTGTAATTTCATGGCGGCGGCTCCTCAAACGGGCAGGAATGAACTTGCTGGGCGACATCGAGCGTACCATAATTCCAAACACGCTGGCAATCGCGTATCGGCATCACGGCGTATCAGCATCGGTGGCACGGGCGGCTTGTCCGCCCTCGCAGCCAAATATTCGTGCTGAGGATCTGCGTGAGAGGACTCCTCATTCTTCCCTCCCAATACAAGCCCGCAGCGCAAGCAGGGGCGTTCCGCACGCACAACACACACACTCGCTTGCGCTTCGTGCTTGTAGGGACCAGCCTGTAGATCAAACCTGCCGCCCGTGCCTAGTCGCCTTCCACGAGCCACACCCTATCGCAAAATTGCCTCAAGATCGTTACGCTAGCGGCAGGCGTTGTCGCCAGCGGTTGTCGATCGGGCTCGAGAACGGTATGTCAATTCCCTCGAACCCATGAGTCCCCGGTTCGCAAGCAGAAGGGAGATTTCGATGTTGGGCATGAAGAAGGC
>SXHS01000185.1 GCA_005773145.1 Planctomycetaceae bacterium
AGCTGCCGATACGAAGTTGCCGAAACGATTTTTAGGTGAGAAGTTGCCGATACGAAGTTGCCGAGACGATTTTTTAGGCGAGAAGCTGCCGATACGAAGTTGCCGAAACGATTTTTTGGGTGAGAAGTTGCGTAGACGAAGTTGCCGAGATGATTTTTTAGGTGAGAAGTTGCGGGGGCGATGTTGCCTATGGGAATTTGTCGATAGTATGCTATAGATGGATTATTCATTACCAAGGCCGAAGGCCTTAGGGCACCGTAGCCTGGGGCAACGCCCCAGGTAGGGTATCGTGCCGGGCGGGGGTTGGCTGAAGGCCAACCTCACCGTTACTGCGCATGGACCAACGCGGCGTCTTGGGGTTCGCCCAGCCGCCGTTAGATCAGATTGCCAGCGAGTACGGCCTCGTCGAGCTGCTTCTTCTGTGGACAGCCGTGACACGTCCACCAGGCGGCCGCTTCGGCCGCCGACCAGCCACTCGTCACGGGGACGGCTTGCAGCAGCTGCTGTAGCGCCAGAGCCGAACGGGGCCGATCCTGCGGCCTTTTCTTCAAACACTGTGCGATGACGGCGTCCAATTCGGTCGGCATGGCAGCATTGAATTCCGACGCAGGCGGCGGCACCTCATGGGCATGCGCCATGATGACCTTCAGCGGGTTGGTATCTTCGAATGGCGCGCGACCTGTCGCCAAGAACCAAGCCACCGCCCCTAACGAATAAATGTCCGTGCGTTCATCAAGGGGTTCCCCCAACGCTTGCTCCGGCGACATGAACAGCGGCGATCCCGTGATCGCGCCCTCTTGTGTCAGTTGGAGGTCACCTTGATAGCTTACGTCTCTCGCCAGGCCGAAATCGAGCAATTTCACTACGTCGTACACTCCACCGCGCTGCGCGGCAAAGATGTTCGCGGGCTTAATATCCCGATGAATCAGTCCCCGACCATGGGCCTCGCGCAGCGCATCGCACGCTTGCGATAAAAGGTGGACGATCCGATCGGGGGGCAAGGGACCATGCATCTTGACGAGCTCATCAAGATTCATGCCCGGAAGGTACTCCATCACGTAATAGAACGTGCCGTCATCGGCGTGACCATAGTCGTAGATTTCGACGGTGTTCCAATGCGTCAATTGTGCGGTCGCTTGTACCTCGCGTTCAAAGCGAGCCATGGCCCCCGCGTCGCGGGACTGATCGGGACGGATGCGCTTGATCGCGCAGGGTCGCTTAAGAAGAAGGTGTTCCGCAAGATATACCTCGCCCATTCCGCCGGATCCCAGTTTCCGTCTTAATCGGTACTGCCCAAGTCGCCGAGCTTCGAATACCTCACTTCGAAGCGTGTTAATGGTCTGGACGCCCCCCACGGCGATGATCGCAGAGACGGCCAGCACCAGCACGTTGTCAATGATGCCCTGCCTGAGGTACGACTGATCGGTAATCAGTCGCTCCAAGCCCGGCTGAGTGAATCGCACAAACAGTAGCAACGCCAGAGCGGTCGCCGACATGCTGCCGACAACGACAGCAGCACGCTGCCAGGTGTTCGGGATAAACAACGCATAGGTAAAAATAAGGGTCATCCACATGGGGGCGGTCGACGCGACGTAACCATGCGCCGCCCCATCCACCAGCGCGCCATAACTGACCGCCGCAAAGAACGCACCACAACCCCCAAAAATGATCAACTCAGTGACCCTCGGATGCTGATGTGCGTGAGGGCAACTGCGGCAAAGACGCCATCCCAGTAATCCCGTCGTCAGGGTTACCGCCGTGTGGCAGGCGAAAATAAACCAATGCAGCGGCGTCTTCAGTTCATGAAGAAGGAAAACGCGGTAGACCCAGAACATCGACAAACCACACAACAATACCAACGAAGCCGATCGCAGGCGGTGCCGCAGGAGCGATGCCGTTTCATCGACGAGTCCCGGCCCGCTCCCTTCCACTAAGACCGCAACGGGCCTACCTCGATCCGCAGGACCGGCGGTACCCGGTAGCACGATGGTTTCACTAAGGTTCTTCGGTTGGTCGGGGGGCATCGACGCTAACAATCCTTGCTATTAACGGCTAATCCGGCGCACTCCGTTGGAACTGTGGGGCGCACGGGACGCTCCCGTCATTCTAGCTGATGTCGAGACCTTTTCGGATGGCTGATGCGTGATTGTCTAGGGGGCGGTGACACATTAGGATCACGGTACCGGCGATCGGTGCCAAGCCGGTTGCGGCCGTGGTCAGGAGCTCGTCATGATGATTATGGTAAGCGAAATGTGTGACCTCCGTGGAACTGAGTGCGATCGGTGGAGTCAGTGGTCCATGCGAATCCTCGTGATCTCCCTTGTGGCCAGTGTTTTTTCGGCAGATCAGGCGTGGGGAGAGGATTGGCCGGCGTGGCGTCATGATGCCGAGCGATCGGCCGTCACGCAAGAATCGCTGCCGACCACCTTGACACCGCTCTGGACGCGATCGCTCGGGCCCAACCACATCGCATGGCGCGAGGATATGCGGTTGCAGTTTGATGCCGCCTATGAGCCGATCGTGGTCGGGAAGCAGCTGGTTCTTGCCTCGGCACGCGATAATGCCGTCTACTCATTCCACACGGATACTGGCGAGCACCAGTGGCACTACCTGCTTCCCGCCCCCCCCCGACTCGCACCGTTCGCGCATCGCGGACACGTCTACTTCGTCGCGGATGATAGTCGCATCTATTGCCTGGACCTGGTGACCGGCAAGTTGATTTGGAGCCTGAAGGGGGCGCCGTCGGACCGCATGGTATTGGGCAATTCGCGATTGATATCGACTTGGCCGGCGCGTGGTGGTGTGGTCATCACAGGAGATGTTGCCTATTTTACCGTTGGCGTATGGCCGCTCGAAGGGTGTTTCCTCTGCCAAGTGAATGTCGACGGCCAGCCACCCAGGCTGCAGACAAAATTAGTAAGTATGCCAGAGCAGTCGGGGGATGCGGATAACCTCGAAGAGCCGACGCCACAAGGGCACTTGGTTTTCGACAACGGTCGGTTGTTGCTGCCGAACGGAAGAGGTGCCGTGGGTTGTTACGATGTTGCGACACTAAATCGCCTCGACATCTCTTACGCGGCATCTCGTGGATTGACCGAAGCCCACGTGACCTCAGCGCGTGACCTGCTCATGCACGGCGACGCCTTGGTCGACCTGGCGTCTGGTCAGCAGTTGGATGTTCGTCTGCAGCGGCCACTGGTCGATGGCAACATTATCTATGGCACGCGGGCCGAAGTCCGCCAGAACGAGCAACAGCAGCCGCAGGCCTACTACTCGCTGGCCGCGTACGAACTATCCCGGCGCACCAATGAGACTTCATCACGTGACGGCAGCGACGCTTCGGAGGCAGCCAAGCCGTCGTCTCAACTATGGACTACTGAACTGCCCGAGGTCCCCGAGGCCGGAACGCGTCCCGTACGACTGGTGCTGAAGGCGAACCAACAGTTGTATGGCATTCGCGGACAGCGTGTGTTTGCGGTCGACGTTTCGGATCACCGGGCCAAACCGTCCGTGGTTTGGCAGCAGGCGTTTGATTCGATTCCGGTCAACGTAGTCGCGGCCGATCAGAAACTGTTTGTGGTGACACAGGACGGCACGTTGCATGCGCTCGGGGCCCCGTCCATAACCGCTGAGGGGGCTCCACCCCGCGCGCCTCGTTCTTTTCCCACGACCACGGCTGACCGGCCGCATGCCGCGGCATGGTCGGAGCAAGCGACGCTTCTACTGCGTCGAGCTGGGGTGATGCGTGGCCGCTGCCTGGTGATCGGCGCGGGGAGTGGCGGTTTGATCGAGGAGCTGTTACGTCAGTCGCAATTGGATTTGGTCGTGATCGAGCCCGATGCCGACCGTGCGAAAGGACTCCGTGAGCGATTGCTGAACCTGCGCGAACATGGCAAGCGAGTGACGGTCCTAGAGCTGGATCCAGCCGCGCGGTCGCTTCCCCCCTACTTCGCACGACTCATTGTGTCCGAGGACTGGAACCGCTTTTCGCCTACGGATCGTCTGGTGTCGGAACTTTATCGCGTGTTGCGGCCGTATGGTGGGACCATCACGCTTGGTTCACCGTCGCTCAATGTGGCCGCAGACGCCGAGCAAGAATTGCAGACCATGGCAAGCAAGGACGGACTGGAAGGGGTTCAGGTGTCGCGGCACGCGGGTTTGGTAAGCGTTCGCCGCGCCGGTCCGTTGCCAGGTTCCGCGGATTGGACCCATGAGTACGGCGATGCGGCCAATTCGCTGATGAGCCAAGACCAGCGAGTGCGGGCACCATTGGGCATTCTTTGGTTTGGTGGACCCGGCTCGCAGGGTGAACTTTACTACGATCGCCACTATTGGGGCCCAGGGTTAACGGTGGTCAACGGCCGCATGGTCGTCCAGGGGCCGACCAAACTCACCTCGATCGACATCTATACGGGCGACGTGCTTTGGCAGCAGGACATCCGCGACGGTAGTGGTCCCGGTCGCGAGGGAAACTTTTTCGATTTATCGCATCCTGGATTTCATTTCACTTCTTCGCCTGAGTACGTTTACCTGGCCTATCCCGAAAAATGCTTGGTACTGGACGCCGAGACGGGCCAGACCGCGCATGAGTTCACCTTGCCGCACGGCGACGATCAATGGGGAAAGATCCGGGTTTGGGAGGACCAGTTGCTCGTGACGGTCTTCCGAAATGTGGAAAAAGGAGCGTTGGCCAAGGCCATGCAGTCCTTAAATCGACACACGGGGGAATTGCAGTGGCGTCAGGAAGCTCGCATGAGCATGCCCATGATGGCGGTGGGGGGTGGGCGAGTTTTTTGTTTCGACGGCGAGTTGAAGGGGTTTTATGATGCGTGGATTCGCAAAGGCATGACTCCCGAGAGTCACGGGCATCGCCTGTTGCGCTGTTTCGATGTAACGACCGGGGAACCGATCTGGGAACGTACGTCCGACCGTGTGGCAACCTGGCTGGCGTTCTCCGCCGATCATAACGTGTTGATCACCTCCAACCAACTGGGTTTGGATGCCATGAGTGGCGAAAATGGCCGAACGTTATGGAAAAAAGATGTAGTGGGACAAGGATTCAAGGGGCATCCCGAACATCTGTGGGATAAGGTCATCCTGTCGGGCGACGTCATCATCGACCAGCGTGGACCGGGCAGGTCCTACCGCGTGGACACTGGGGAAGCTGTACAGCAGACCAATCCCATTACGGAAAAATCCGAGGAGTGGCAATTCACGAAGACTGGCCACCACTGCAATTACGCCGTGGCCTGCCCGCATCTCATGACCTTTCGCGCGGGGACTGCGGGTTATCTGGATCGGAACACCAACGGCACAGGACGTCTGCTGGGATTTCGCTCGGGTTGTCGCAACAGTTTGATTCCAGCAGGGGGCCTGCTGAACGCGCCGAACTATGCCCACGGCTGTAATTGCAACTACAATTTGTTCACATCGTTGGCCTTGGTGCATACTCCGGATAACGACTTATGGACGTACAGCCCGCTCGCCGCGCCGCAGCCGGGAGACTCCGTACACAAGATTGGCGTGAACTTGGCGGCCCCCGGAGATCGACTGGACGATCAGGGAACCCTCTGGCTCGAATATCCCCCTGCGGCGGATCCTTCGCCGGCCTTGGATATTCGCGTGGAGGGTGAGACACGACCGTTTCGCTTGCACACCAGTCGCGTGGCGGGATCGCTGCCGTGGGTGGGTGCTTCGGGGTTGGAGGGGCTTCGCAAGATCACGCTTGCGTTCCCAAAAGGGACCTTATCACAACCGGAGTGTTTGGTACAGCTGATTTTCCTGGACCCGAATTCCGAGTCCGCTGGCCAGCGTCGATTTCGAATCAAGATCCAGGGGCAGACTGTGGAAGAGGATCTGGACATCGTGCGCGAGGCGAGACGGCCGCTTCAGGTCTTGATGCGTGCGTACTCTTGTGTCGCGAGTGACGATACGATCACCGTGGATCTGGAAGCCATTGCCGGCGATCCAGTGCTCTGCGGTTTGCGTGTGGAGTCGTCGGGTCGTCCCTGATCACTGAGAATTGGCATGGCACGCATCCGATTGCAAGAGGTCACCAAGATATTTTTTGGGGGGGTGCGGGCGGTTCACAACATGACGCTCGATGTGGCGGACCACGAATGCGTGGTCCTGTGCGGGCCTACGGGATGCGGCAAGACCACGACGTTGCGGCTGATCGCCGGTGTGGAATCGGCTACGAGTGGTCATATTCGGTTTGATGAGCAGATTGTCGA
>SXHS01000186.1 GCA_005773145.1 Planctomycetaceae bacterium
AGACGGAGGCGGAGTTGGCGGCCGTCAGGCGGAGTCTTGCTCGCGGCGTTCCCTTCGGCGAAGACTCTTGGCGGGAGCGGATGATCGGCAAACTGGACCTGGAATCCACGATCCGCCCCCTCGGCCGACCCCGTAAACCTACAAACGGTTCCTGACACCTTTTCTTACTCAGGTGCGATTGCCGCCCGGCTGGGCGTGCAGTACGACCCATTGTACGTGGAGGGCCAGCACACGTCGCCGCTCGAATTTCGCTGTCCCGCGTTGACGCTGGAGGGAGAGGTGACGGTCGCACGGTTGCAGAATCGTCACGATCTGTTGAAGACTCTCAATGCCGCTGAGCGGGATTTCGAACGAAACGCGTCGGTGCGGAACTACAGCCTGCTGCAGCGCAAAGCATTCTCGTTGCTGACGTCACAGGGATCGAAAACGGCGTTCGATCTGTCACGCGAGCCAGAGTCGGTTCGCAAGAGTTATGGAGACACCGTCAATGCGATGAGCATGTTGATGGCGCGCAGGCTCGTCGAGGCGGGCGTACCGTTCGTCACGGTGTACTGGTACCACGACTACGAGGAGGACAAGAAGCGCGGCTGCCTCGGCGGCGCGTGGGACACGCACTGGAAGAATTTTTCCTGCCTCAAGGATTACCTGCTGCCGCAGTTCGACCGTCCGTTTGCAGCGCTGCTCAACGACTTGCACGAACGGGGATTGCTGGACCAGACGCTGGTGGTGGTCACGAGCGAAATGGGCCGATCGCCGAAGGTCGGTGATCACCGTTCGGGAGGCAGCGGCGCCGCGGAGCCGGGCCGCGATCACTGGACGCACTGTCAAACCGCGCTCCTGGCCGGCGGCGGCGTCCGTGGCGGGCAAGTTTACGGTTCCAGCGATAAAATCGCCGCCTACCCGGCGGAACGCCCGGTCGGACCGGAGCACATCGTGCATACCATCTATCACGCGATGGGCATCCACGACCTGGAAGCCTTCGACAGCCAGAACCGCCCCTACAACCTGCTGGCTGATGGCAATCCGATTCGCGAACTGTTTTAGGAGATCGAACAATAGCAGCCCTGCAAGCATCGCGTCAGGCGGACGTTGCGTATTTGCTCAGCTCCTTGGTGATGTTGGGTAACTGGTCTTGTGAAATTGTGAAATAACGGACGAACTTTTCAGGAGGCCGAGGTTGGAACGTGCGCGAGGCAAAGTCACATCACCTGCTTTTACGCTGTACATTATTTTGGAAACTGGGGGGAACCCATGTGGTTCCGTCGCTCGGGACTTTTGATCTCAGGCATCTTGGTTGGATGCGGTAGCACTGAACTCGAGCGGACGGTGGTGTCTGGCGCGGTCAATTATAGGTCCAAACCGGTACTAGTGGGCCTGATTCGATTTGTAGCGGTCAATGGCACCAAGGGGGCTTGCATCCTGGAAAATTTGTAGTATTCTCAAGGTCGTGGCTGACTTGATGATCGGTCACTTGCGCAGTTCTAACCCCCAATGACACGACGACGCATATCCTCAGAGTTGATAGGAGCCACTTCCTTGACCGGGCTGGCTGCCAAGAGGAACCAACGTTCACCGGCGCCGCCACGCGGGCGCGCGGGCCAGGTTCCCCCCCCCCCCCCCCACACACCCGCGAGCGTGTCTCTCGGGACAGGCACGCTGTACCGCAATTCAACGCCGTATCTGCGGGCCGCGTGCATGCCGGGCTGGCATCCCGCGCTGATTGCGCTTGGGGCCGCAAGCGATTCGCCACGTTCAATTTTGCGCGCGCCGTCGAAAGCCTCGATCTTCGCACGGAACATCGCACGGATTGCATTCGATCGGCGGTCGGCCGCGTCACCTGCTCGGAGCCATTCCCTCGCCTCGACGATCCTGGTCCGCCTCGCTCGACCGTAACCGTTCATGGGCACAGTGAGAGACATTTTCCCGGGAACCACGTTGGGCAATTACGCAACAGGACGATGCACCTCTTTCGAATTCGCCGGGATCATGAGCCAGTCATCGGCCCGAGAGCGTTTACGATCGACCGACACATTCACCCACGCCATCACAAGTTCGTGCTGTTTGCAATCGGCCCTGGAGTGTTCCGGGGTGCAAACGGTTGCTCAGGCAGCGAACAAAACATGCGGGGACCACACTCTTGCCTGCCTCGGGAGATTGGTGCTGCCAGCTACGCGTCGAGCTCGGGCAATGGAGAATCACGATAAGGAGGTGGGTTATGTAGCGGCAACCGCACGCGTCAGCAGCAACGGTTGAAAACGGGCATGGGCCTTGGGGGAGTTTTCCCTTCTGAACTCGGTTCGAACCTTTATGCGAGGAACAAACTCATGAGACAACTTTTTAAATTGGGGTTCAAGGCGTTGGTTTTCACGTTGCTATCCGCGACTTCCGTCCGGGCGGCGCAAGTCATTTACACGTTTGAGCCGCCGGACACTGGTCAAGCGGTCACCGATCGCGCGTTGGGCGATGGAGCGCAGGATCCGCTTGGCTGGCTTAGCACCGGGGCGATTGACACGACTGCGGCCTTTGGCACGCAAGCCGGTCATTTCCCGGGGCCGAACGGCAACGGGGTGCCCAGCCGAGCGATCAACACGGGTATCACGTCGCTGGGGCCGCAGTTCACGCTGGCGGCCATGATCAATGATCCGGACTACACCACGCAGTTTCGCCGCACCTTCTCGAGCTACACCGGCGGAATTTTGCACGAAAATGATTTTATATTTGACCATTTAGCATTGGGTGGTGCAGCCACGGGAATGTATTTAAGACCGGCGGTGACCACCGGCACCGTGCACGCCCCATTGCCTGCCAGTTTTGCGGATCCCGGTTATCACCACCTGGCGGTGACCTATAACCAAGCTGCCGGCGACGAAGTGATCATGTACGCGGATGGCGTGCCGTTTCTAACCACGACACTTGCCTTCGGCACGCCAACGTTCGCGACCGCCATACGATTCGGAGACGATGCGCCTCCACCAGACGGCAATGACGAGCGGTTCGTAGGCCACGCCGACGACGTCGTGATCTGGGACTCGGCTCTTTCGGCCAGCCAGATCA
>SXHS01000027.1 GCA_005773145.1 Planctomycetaceae bacterium
CATTGGCGGCTCACTCCCGAGGCAGCACAGGTGGACTTCATGCGCTTGGGCGATGGCCATCCCAATGCCCCCAACCTCGGTTGGCCACCGCTCGATGATCTGGCCTGGTATCAACCGTCGGCACGACTACATCCCTTGGCCACGGCACTGGCCGTCCACCCGCAAGATCGCTGCGCCGATGGTACCCAACCCCAGCCGTTGTTGGCCATACGGCCGTACGGCACGCGCGGCGGCAAGGTGGTTTATTTTGCCTGCGACGAGATGTGGCGACTCCGACGAGGTTACGGAGAACGCTACTACCGACAGTTTTGGTCTCAATTGATCAGTTACCTTGGATTGTCGCATGCTTTGGGGAGCGAAAAACGCTTCACGGTATATTCCGATCGTCCCCGCTATCGATCGGAGGAAACCGTGGTGCTGACGGTCGAGGCATACGACCAGAATTACACACCTCTGACCGCTCAAGATACTCCGACGCTGACCGGCACCTGGGAATTTGGTGGGGATGCAAGCGGGCCCTCGCAACCACCAACGCAACGGACCGTTACGCTCAATTTTTTACGTCCCGGCATCTACGAGGCTCGAATTGCAGCCACGGGTGCGGGGGAACATCGCATACGCGTAGAGGATCCTGTGGATCACGGTGTGCGCGAAGTTCGCTTCTCCGTCGACGAGGCATCGGCGGAATGGCGGACCGCCGTACGTGATGTCGGCATCCAACGGTCGATTGCTGAGCGTACGCATGGTCAGTCATTCGAGGCCCATGAACTGCCGAAACTTCTGGAGACGCTAAATATTCAGCCCGTGACGGAACAACAAGTGGTCACGCGGTCTCTCTGGGCAACTCCCGCATCGTTTATCCTGGTGATCACTTTGATGTTAGGAGAATGGTTGACTCGCAAACGGATTGGACTGACATGAGCCAATTGCAGCCGCTACATGCGCAGTTGTCACGTTTGCGGTGGCTCCGACTGCAGCTCCGATTCGTGATCGGCCTGCTGGCCCTTTTGGCCCTGACGGGGACGCTCGTCGGCGCGCTGGGACTGCTCGATTTCCTATTGGATCTCGACCGCGCGCAGCGCCTCGTGGCAGCGGTATTGTGCGTCGTTGGCCTGGGATGGTTCACGAGTCGCGGCGTCTGGCCCTGGCTACGTCAACGTGAATCGTCCATCGAACTGGCTCTGATGGTCGAACAAACACACGGGCTCGGTAACGATTTGGTGGCCGCATTGCAATTCGAACAGCCGGCCTTCGTGGCCTGGGGATCCGCTGATCTCAAAAATATTGTGATGGAACAGGTTGCTCTGTGGTGTCGCATCGCGCGCTGCCGGCTCGCTTTTCCCTGGCGAAAGCTACTTCGCAATTTGGCCGCCGCCATCGCAGTTGTGGGCCTGTGGTTGGGCGTGGGCTGGACCTTTCCCGATCATCTGCAGACATTTTTGCAGCGATTGGCATTGCGCGCCTCGCGATATCCCACTCGCACCGTCGTGACGCGCATGCACGTGAACGGCAGCCCCGTCCCCTTGGATGTCACGGAGCTCCCGGAGCTACGAGTAACTCGCGGCGGCCGTGTGCAAATCGAACTCGAATGCAAGGGAGATATTCCCACGCGCGGAGAGGTGGAGATCATTTCGGTCAACGACAAAAAACGCACCCGCATTCCCATCGCCCCCATCGCCATCCGTCCGGATTCGGAGCGCCAATTTCGTGGCGAGTTGGAGCATCTGGCTGAGGAAGTCCAGCTTCGCTGCCATCTCGGTGATGCCATCACGCGCCCCGTGCGCATCCTGGTGCTGGATCCGCCGATCCTGGCACCTCACTATCGAGTCGTGCCCCCCGCCTATGCCGGCGGGATCGACGCGTCCGCAACCGATGCCAGCGGCAGTTTGCAGCTCGCCGCGCTCGAGGGATCTCGTATCGAATTGGCCATCAGCAGCAGCAAACCGCTTCGCTCTGCCAGCCTGCGCATCGTAGCACGGGATTCCCCGCATCCGCTGGAGCATCCAGCCGCGGATCGCGAATCGGCCTCCTCGGCCAGTTTTCACATGACGAGCGATGCGCCGGCCGACACCTGGGCGTTGCAAGCGACCGATTCTAGTCGCCAAAGGTTTGCAGTGGTGGATTCACCTGCCGCGCTCGAAAATCTCTCACATTCTCTACAATATGAGATCACCGGAGTGGACGAGGATGGACTTGCGCCGGTGGCTCCCCTGCGTGGGGAGGTCCGCATGACTCCCGACTATCCACCGGTTATCACGGGGAGCGTTGGCAGCCGACGGGCAACCCCCCAGGCCACGCCGACGATTGCCTTCGTTGCCAAAGACGACTACGGTATAAGCAGACTGCAGGCGCTGGTTCAAATTGCCCGACAGGGAATTCCCCCTCGTAAGGTTTTACTCCCGATGACTCCGATCATGGCCGCGCAGAAAAATGAGACGGGCCGTGCGCCGATCGAGGTCCCAGCCGGCCGCGATCGTCTGCCGCTCAAGGGAGATTTCACACTCACGTTGGCTCCGTTGGAATTACATGTGGGTGACCGACTGTCCGTGGTGTTGCAGGCGATGGACCAGCGGGGGCAGTTCCCCGGGAAAATAGGCCAGAGCGTCCCGCTGTCGATTGAAATCGCCAGCAGTAGCCAAGTGCTGGGCGACATCTTGGAAGAAGATAAACGCTCCGCTGAGCAATTGGGGGACATTATTCGCCGCCAATTGGAAACAACTCCACCCCAAAAACCTTAGTGTCCCGTATGCCCTCACAAAAAACAATCCGTGCACATGCTGGGCCACTCCAGGTCCCTTGGTTGGCCCTGCTGCTGTGTTGCACCGGTCCGCAAATCGCACGCCCTGCCGATACACAAAGCGAGTTGCGCCAACGTGAGCAACAGCAGCAGCAGGCGAGTGAAATGACGAGGCAGTTGGTGCGGGTTGCTTTCGACGCTCAACTGCGCCAGCTCGAAGAAAATGGATTGGCCAGCCTTCCCTTACATGAAGAAGTCCAAAGCATGCGGCTGGTGCTGGATAGGCTGGCAACTACCGAGATGCAGGAAGTCGCGAGACAGCTGGCCGAAGCGCAACGTGTCAGCCCCGAGCAGCAGCGAGTCCTCATTCAACAGGCCAGCGAGTCGATTCGACACACCGTGCAGCAGATGACCAATCAGCGGCAGAAACTGTTGCGGCGGCTGCAGTTGGCGCAGTTGTCGGAACGGTTGCGCGAGTTGGTCGAGTTGCAAACTCAGACACACACATCGACGACACAGTTAAATGCCGCCGCAGTCCCCCAACGAGAGGCCCGCGCGGTTATGACCCTGGAAGATCAACGCAATGTCAAGACGATTTTCGTCGCGCTCCTCGCCACCTTCCATGATGTTGCGACCTGGGAAGGTCCGATCGGCACAACATCCGCCGATAGCCTGCGCCTGCTGCGAGAACTGGAAGTCAATCAGCACCTGGCCGGTGCCGATCAGACGCTGCTGGTCGGAAAATTTAACGATGCCAGTGACCATCAACAACGCATACTGCGGGCCTTACAACTGGTTCTGAAGAAATTGGAGACGCTGCAAGGGCTAAAACAGCGACATGAACAGGAGTGGGATCGGACCGTGCAACAACTGGCCGAGTCACAAAAAGACCTCCAGCAGCAAACCCATGAGGCTGCCTTGCAAGACGCACCACGATTGTCCAAGCTCGTTCAGGATCAATCGGCCCTGAGACAACAAATTCAACTCGCCGCCGGAGACGCCCCCGCGAATTCAACCGCTGCCGCCGAGTTGGAGCGAGCCGAACGCGCGGCTGCGCAGGCCGCCGTGCACATGTTTGAGGAGAATGATCAACAAGCCCGCGCACAACAGGCCACGGCGATCGAGGCACTGCGTCAGTCGCTGCAAGCATCCCAGCCGCCTCCGGAGAACTCCCAATCCGCCCAGGCGAGTTCAACACCAAATGGTTCCGACAAGCCGACAAGGGATCCAGCGAGCCTTCGATGGGGCTTGCGAATCGGCGAATGGGCCCGGGCGGCCGAGGTATTGGAGCGAGCCGCCGCCGCGCAGCGAGATTTGGCCAACACCGCAAAAGACGTGTCCCAATCCGGTCAGGTGGCCCGGCTGCCCATTGCGCAGATTTTGCCGACGCAAACACAGCTGTCTCGACTCACAAATACGCTTTCCGAGGCACTCAACAATTCGGCCCCTGACATCGCGGACCAATTGGCTCGTACCGCATCGCGCATGCAAGACGGTACGCAGGCCCTCAACGACAAATTGGCAACCCCTTCCGGTGCTCAAAATACCCTTTCACGGACCTCGGCCAAGAAATATGCCCAATGGGCAGCCTCGCTCCAAAGAGAATTGGAACAGGCGGCCCGGGCTCTGCGCAGCGCCACGGCCGACTTGGCAGCACAGGGACCAGCACCGGCCCCTATCGCGCCTGCAAACTCGCTCGCCACTGCAACTGCCGGTCAATCGCCCAGTGCCACCGCAATCGCCGACCAATTGCAACAACAATTGCGTGCCCAACAGACGGCACGCAACCAAATCGTTGCACTCGCCGACCAGCTTCGAGATCCAACCGCGAGCTTGGCCAGTCCCCCAACTGCGACCGAGACCCCGCAGGGTGCCGCCGAGGCCTCGACACCCGCCACAACCGACGCCGCCCAATCACAACCGAGTCTCGAACAGCTGCAAGAGTCACAAAAACAGTTTGCTGACGCCCAAGTCGCCATCGGCCAGTTGGCCGCCGAGCTGGCGCAGCAGTCCGATTTGACCAACACGCCGCTTCGCGCTGCCATGCAATTGGCATCGGAGCTACCCGACGAAACGAGTGGCACGCAACCGCCATCGGGCGCCGCGGGGCAGCAAGGCGAAGCGTCCGGCGAACAGGGCGCGCAAGAACAACAAGAAGGCGCGTCGGAGGGTGGTGAACCGGCTGCTGGATCGCAAGGCACTGCATCCACCGGCGCGGCTCAACAAGCATCGTCGGGTGCCGCGGGGCAGCAAGGCGAAGCGTCCGGCGAACAGGGCGCGCAAGAACAACAAGAAGGCGCGTC
>SXHS01000187.1 GCA_005773145.1 Planctomycetaceae bacterium
CTACAGACCACGCACCCCTACGCGGCCGTTGCCGGAGCCGCCGGACCACGGAAAATCGAGATGCTGCAGCGTGTCGCCCAAGGGGATCCGAAGATCCGCATGATCACCGCTGAGACCGGCCGAGGCGCGCCTCGCGCGGGGGGAATCTGGCAACAGCGAGTGAAGTTCCGTCGTTGGTGTGGTTCCATCCTGCGGCACGACACGTGGTCGAACTCGCACGCCTGGACCGTCAGCGATTTTTGGCTGGACGAGGGGCTCTGTGACGAACCTGGGATGCTGACGAATCACGAGGTCCAGCAAGTGCGTGAGGAATGGGAACGAGTTCGCTCTCAAGTCGTCATGCCGCGCTTCTTGGTGGTGCTCAGGGATGATGGTCCGCCGGAATCCGCGCCGTCATCCGACCGAGTCGCTGCGGAACACGCGGCGCTCGACCGACAAAGTCGTCAGGCGCATGTAGGGCCTGTGTTGCGCTGGACGATGAGCGATCCCCAGCGAGCTGCCGCCGACCTGTTGGCCGCCCTGCAAGCGGCCGCGATCTAGCGGTAGTGGGCATTTAGTGGCGGCAGGCATCTTGCCTGCCGATGGAGGATCTTGCGTTTGACTTCACAGGCTGGAAGCCTATGCCACTTTTCGCGCGCACTAGCCGTTTCATGCGCGTTGCGGTAAGCTCCAACTGCGGCCCCTGCACTTTGGAATACGCGCACGGAAACGAAATTCCCGATACCTGCAGGAAGGGCGGCGTTTCTTCTGTTTCATTGACAACGGCAATCGATGGGTCGAGCATGGGCCGATACACGTCGCAGGTGTTGCACAGCAGCCATGAGATGCGGCAGTTGGTGGCCCAGGCACATCGCGTGGGACAGTCCGTGGGGTTGGTACCGACCATGGGAGCACTGCATCGCGGCCACTTGTCGTTAGTGGACGCATCGATTGGGGAATGCGATCGGACGATTGTCACCATCTTCGTAAATCCGACTCAATTTCTGCCGGGTGAGGACTACGACCGATACCCCCGTAGTGTGCCTGCCGACCTGGAACTGCTCTCGGAGTACCCGGTCGAGTGGGTGTTTGCCCCTAGCGTGGAAGAAATGTATCCGCGCCGTTTTTCGACGTATGTGCATCCTCCCGCAGTATCTGAACCTTGGGAGGGCGTACAGCGACCGGGGCATTTTCGCGGTGTCACCACGGTCGTGCTCAAACTGTTTCACATCATTCCAGCCGACGTCGCCTATTTTGGCCACAAGGATTATCAACAATCCCAGGTGATACGCCGCATGGTTGAGGACTTGAGCCTGCCGATTACAATTCGCGTTTGTCCCACGGTCCGCGATCCGGATGGTATGGCGCTCAGTTCCCGCAATCAGTACTTGCAGCCCCACGAGCGAAACATCGGCCTATCGATTTCACAGGGACTGAATCTGGCGACCGACTTGGTGGCGCAGGGGGAACGCCGGGCATCGGTCGTGCTCGAGCGGGTCCGCCGCGTGCTGGAGGAGGCCGGCGTCACATCGATCGACTATGTGGCCTTGGTCCATCCCGATACGATGGAGTCGGTGTCCACCATCAACAATCCGACCCTGGCGATTGTCGCCGTGTGGGTCGGCGCGACCCGTTTGATCGATAACCGCTTAATAGGCTGAACCAATCGTGTGCCGCGACTTGTTGATCATACCCCATGAATGGGCGGGCCTGCCGGTATTTGGGGTTGGTTGGGCGTTGGCTGCTTGGCTGGTGTTCGCCGTGGTGCTGCTGGCTTACCTCAGCCGTCAGCAAGGTTTTTCCAACGCGATGCGTGAGCAGTTGCCCGTGTTGGTCCTGGGCTCGCTGGCCATTGTTTTCTTATTGCCCGTCTTGGAGTTGACGGAAAACCGTGCGGGCCAAGCGGTGCGGGTGGGTTTGCCCATTCGCGGTTATGGATTCCTGCTGTTATTGGCCGCCTTGGCGGGTGTTACCGATGCAACGATTCGCGCGCGACGCGTGGGCCTGTCTGCGGAGATCATTCATGCGTTGGCGTTTTGGATGTTCTGTGCTGGGCTGGCGGGGGCACGCTTGTTTTTTGTCGTAAACGAATGGGATCAATTCACTTCACCCCATTGGCCGACCCTGCTGGGCAATCTGCTCAACATCACGCAGGGGGGCTTGGTGGTGTATGGGGCGCTGATCGGCGGCATGTTGGCCGCCGTCATTTTCTGTGTTCGACACGCCCTGCCAATCCTGGCGATTTCGGACTTGATCGCACCCAGTATGGCGTTGGGCCTGTGCATTGGCCGCTTGGGATGTCTCATGAACGGCTGTTGCTTTGGCGACCCCTGTGCATGGCCGTGGGGCGTGACGTTTCCCGCAGGCAGCCCCCCCTACGAATTCCAGCAGTCGCAGGGCCTAGGGCACGGGTTGCGGTTGCGGGCAACACCGGAAGGTGGCGTGGCCGTGGCGCAATTGCTGCCAGGGGGCGTGGCGGAAAAAGCCGGCTTGCGTGTTGACGATGTGATCGTCGAGGTGAATGGCCACGGATTGACGCCGCGCGATCCCAATATGTCCGCCATCGAGCAAGCCCGTTATTGGTTGGCACCTACCAGCGAGTCAGGCCCGGCAGCCGATTCGATGGTTTCGGTAACAACCAGTGCGGGAAAACGCATCAACTGGAGGGCCCCCGAGGACGGGCCGGTCCGCAGCCAGCCGGTGCATCCCACCCAACTGTACAGCGCCCTGAAGGCCGGCTTGCTCTTTCTGGTGCTGTACTTTTTCTATCCGTTTCGCACACGAGATGGCCAAGCGTTCGCCTGCCTGCTCACCTTGTATCCTATTTCACGGTTTGCGGTTGAGATCCTGCGTGGAGACTGTGGTACGGTGGGGGCGACAGGGCTCACCATCGCGCAGATTGTGAGTATCCTGCTATTGGCGGGTGGAGCGGCTTTGTGGGGCTACTTGCGTATCCGGCCAGGTCCGCTGGCCTGGCCGACGTCGCTGGCCCCCCCCACTCGGCGGACGGGAACCGCCGGTGCCGGAACCGCGTCTTAGTTGGTAGGTCGTGGGAGTTGCCGTGCGAGAAACCGTGCCCGATGACGCCCAACTGATCCAGTCCGTCGTCGACGGCGACGCGGCTGCGTTCGGGGACTTGGTCCAGCGGTACCAGGACCGGTTGTTCAACTCCTTGGTGCACGCGGTAGGCTCGCGCGAGGAAGCGGAAGACGTGGCACAAGAAGCGTTTGTGATGGCATTTAGAAAGCTGGGGACCTTTCAGCGACAGAGTGCATTTTATAGTTGGCTGTATCGGATCGCCAGAAACGTGGCCATTAGTCGGCATCGTCGACAGCGGCCGGTGTGCCTGGCCCCCGAATCGCTCGATGCGGCCACGCCACGCACGAGGGACGTGACGTCACAACCCGTGGCCGAGTTGGAGCGCAAGGAAACGGTCGCGCAGATTCGCCTGGCCCTGAGTCGCTTGCACGAGGAACACCGCACGATTTTGATCTTGCGCGAAATCGATGGCTGCGATTACGAGACGATCGGACTGACGCTGGAACTGCCCATCGGCACCGTCCGCAGTCGGTTGTTCCGTGCCCGCCAGGAATTGCGAGAGTTGTTGCGAGAAGTCAACCAACAAGAGAATGCTTGAATCGAGAGACGGGATAGGGCCACCGCGCCCGGAGCAAACGGATGAATCTGCGGGACGAATTACCGGATGAAGAACTGTTGAGCGGCTATCTCGACGGCGAGTTGCACGGCGCCGAGCGAGATCGGGTCGAACAATGGCTGCGCGACAGCGAAGCCCACCGGGATCGTTTGCGCGAATTGCAGTCGTTGCGTGACCGTTTGCAATCATTGCCCAAGCACACGCTGTCGTCGGATTTCTCCGGCCGCGTGGTGCGGCAAGCCGTACCGCAATCGACCGACTCGGCTGCGCCACCGATCACTCCCGCTAGCCCCCTGGCTCGGCATGGACGTGACCCTCACCGAGGCGCAGTTCTACCTCGTGTACAACGCGTTCTCATTCGTCATCGCGAGCATGGGAGCGGCGTTCATCTTCTTCCTGCTGGTCCGAGGGCGA
>SXHS01000188.1 GCA_005773145.1 Planctomycetaceae bacterium
CGCCGCACCCAGCGGTTTGAGGATGGACTCCTCAAGATCCAATGACGAAAACGTGTAGTCGGTTACGGCAACAGATAACACGGTGCACCAACCTCGATTCTGACGATTCAATCGTTACTGTTTGACAGCCATCTCACCGATGGATAATCTATCCACTAAACTGGCGACACGCAAGCGGCCGCGCAATCCCCCCATAGAGGCCACGGGCTCATGGCCTGAGAAAACCTCTTATTCATCACAAGGTTTATTCAACACAAAACGGGATAAGGGGCTGCAACTCATGAAAATTACTCAACTGGAAACAATCTGGTTCGAGCCTTTGCCCGCCGATGATTGGCAGCGGAGCCGGGGAACGGGTCGACAAGCGTTACCAAATAACCTGTGGGTACGCATTTATACCGACGAAGGACTGGTCGGGCTCGGCGAGACCTACTACTTGCCCCGTTCGGTGAGCGCGGTCATTCACGACGCGTACGCGACCCTGTTGATCGGTCGAGACGTGTTGGACATCGACAACCACTGGAACAATATGTTCTCGTTGGTGAACTTCTGTGGTCATGCGGGGGCGGAGATGCGTGCCATCTCCGCGATCGACATGGCACTGTGGGACCTGGCCGGCCAGCACCTGGGCGTGCCGATCTATCAGCTGCTGGGTGGGCGGAACCGCGAACGGATTGCCGTCTACAACACGTGTGTGGGCTACGGGCACCACGATGACATGCAAGCCTGGCTGGATGGTCGTGCCGGTCATTTGGCCGAAGAGCTGTTGGCGCAAGGCATCACGGCCATGAAGATCTGGCCGTTCGATCAGTTTGGCCCAACCCTCTCCGGCCCCACGGCAATCCGCGAACCGATGACCATTTGGGGCGGACTCGCGGCGGCTGGGATATTGGGACATCACATCAGCCATGACGATTTACGTAGCGGGTTGGCGATCGTGGAGCAGATCCGCGAGGCAGTGGGGGACCGCATGTCGATTGCCATCGAAGGGCATGCCCGCTGGAATCTTACCACCGCCACCCGCATTGCCCGTGAATTGGAACCTTTCGACATCATGTGGCTAGAAGAAATCATGCCCCCCGACAATGTCGAGGCCTATTTGCGACTGAAGCAAAGCACCCGCATCCCCATCTGCCAGAGCGAGCGGCTGCTGAGTCGGTTTGCATTTCGCGAAACCATAGAACGGGGGGCAGCCGACATTATCATGCCAGACCTCAGCTGGTGCGGCGGCTTCACGGAGACACGTCGGATCTGCCAGGCGGCTGATACCTACTATTTGCCCGTGACCTTGCACGACACAATAGGCCCCGTAGCGTTGCAGGCCGCCGTCCATATGATGTTGCACGCGCCCAATGCCATGATCCAAGAGGTCGTGCGGGCCTACATTCATGGTTGGTATCAAGACGTGGTCACGCATCCGCTGGAGATTCGCGACGGCTGTATTTCGGTGGCGAACCGGCCTGGACTCGGCACGGCTTTGCAACCCGAATTTCTGCAACGGCCCGATGCACGCCATGAAATGACGGACGCAAGCCGCTTGCGGCGCTGGTAACATCAAGCGAATACAGTCGGGAGCTTTGTCGTATGCCGCGCACCGTACAAGATTTGTCGGGTCTGAAAGTCGTCCGTTTGAACGCCGACCTGTTTCCAGTGACCGAGGTTGAACGCGATGCGTATCGGCGTTATCAATTGACTCCGCTGTGTGTCGAGGCCAGCGGACCTGACATCCTCACCCATGCTGCCGATTGTGACGGATTGATGGTGGTGTCGGAATCGCTTCCGGCAGGCCTGATCGCGGAATTAAAGCGATGTCGCGTGATCTCGCGCGTGGGGGCTGGCACCGATAAGATCGACGAGCGGACAGCGACCGAGCAGGGTATTGTCATCACCAATATTCCCGACTTTTGCGCCGAGGAACAGGCCGACCATACGATGGCCCTGTTGTTGGCCGTGGCACGCCATCTGCCGGAGATGCGCGAGTTGATGCTCAAGGGGGAATGGAAAGCGGCACGCGAGGCTTGTCGTCCCTTGCATCGCTTGAGCGGTCGAGTGCTGGGACTGATCGGATTCGGATTGTCGGCCCAAGGAGTTGCCCGTCGCGCGGTCGGATTCGGTCTGCGGGTACTGGCGACGCGTCGCAGCCGATCGCTCGACCATCCGCTTGCCACGGAGCTAGGAGTGCAATTGACGGATCTGAAGACGGTGCTGGCGGAATCCGATTACGTCTCGTTGCACGTGCCGTTGAACGACGAAACGCGGGGGATGATCTCGGCTGAGGCCTTGGCCCAGATGAAACCAGGGGCCATACTCATCAACACATCACGCGGTGCCTTAGTGGACGAAGATGCCCTTGCGATGGCCGTGGCGCGCGGTGATCTGGCGGGCGCGGGACTCGACACCTTCCACGTGATCAATGTGCATACGGCGGACGGGCACCCCCCGCGTCATGCGTTACTCGAATCGAACCGAATCGTGTACACGCCCCATGTCGCGGCGTTCTCGGTCGAGGCCTCCCGAGACGTGAGTGACGGAGCGGTCGACAATTTGGTTGCCGTCTTGACCGGTTGTTGGCCCCCCGACGCGCGCGTGGTCAATCGCGAGGTTCAGCCCCGAACGCCGTTGCGACCGGCGACATCCTGAAATCGCAAGTGGCTTATTGCGTGTTACCAACCGGAGCGGTCGTCATGCGGACATCGCCGCCATCGGTTGCCGAGACGGAACTCTCTGCCGCCGACGCACCAGACTGGGCCATAGCCGAGCCCTGACCACTCATGTATCGAGCCACTTGCCGCAGAAGATCAGGATCCAGACGGCGCAGGTTTCCCAATTCGGTCAACGGTTGCAGCGTGGTCATAGCCTTGTCGACTAGCGGTTGCATGGCGACAAATTCAACCAACCAGTGACGCATCTGCTCCAGATACCCCGCGCTGCGAAAGAACTGCTCGCGTAGGTCGCTCGTCAGTTCCAATGTCTCGAGGGCAGCGGCCAGATCGCTCGTCCCTTCCAAAGCACGGTCCTTGAGGGTGATCAGCCCTTCCATACGGTCGCGTGTCGTGGCCAAATCCGCATCCAATTGATCCACATGCTGCTCGAATTCCTGTTGAATCGATTCGCTACGATCCAAAGTGTCGCGGGCCTTGTCCATATTGTCCGTGTGGTCCATGATCTGGTCTTTGAGTGCCAACAGACCGTCAACGCGATCTCTCGTTAAATCAAGGTCACAACCCAGCTGGTGCACCTGGTCCCGGATGTCCCAAAGCTTTTCCAAAGTACGTTTGGCAACAAGGAAGTCTCCCGAGCGGCTGAGCAACTCGTCCTCCAAGGCCAACAGATCCTCGCTGGCGCGGCGTGCTGTCAGGACGATGGGCTCCATGTCCACCAGACGCTGGTGCAGACCATCCGAGGCGAGCGCGACTTGCTCGGCATCCCGTACTCGATCGGCGGAACGCAGCAGGCGGTGCTTCAGCCCCGAGAACTGGGCGATGGCATCGGCCGTCTGATACAAGTCGTTCCCCTCAGCGATCAGGTCGCGATGCAGCCGCTGAATGTCGCGTACCGCCTGGGCCGCTTGTTGGCTGGAATGGCGTTGCTCAGCCAATGTGGCCAGTAGACTGTTCGTCTCCTGGACGCCACCCGCTTGTTCGGACAGCTGTGTGAGCTGCTGTTCCAGTTGGCTGAGCTGAAATCGCATCAGCTCCATCTGCCGCGCGGCAGGCCGGCTAACACCCGCGTAAACGGCCAAGAACGTCAC